>JADZAD010000041.1 GCA_020852775.1 Anaerolineae bacterium | reverse complement strand
TGCCAGCGCAGCAGCCATCGCTCCAGCAGTGCCACCAGCCCGTATAACCCCAGCGCCAGGATGACCAGCGTCAGCACTCCGACGAAAACCCGTGTCGTGTCGAACAGGCCGTCCGCCAGGTTGATCATGAAGCCCAGCCCCGCCTCTGATCCAGCCAGTTCGCCCACCACCGCGCCGATCACGGAGAGTGTTGCCCCAATCTTCAGCCCGGCCAGAAGTACCGGCAGTGCCGCCGGTACTTCTACTTTAGAGAAGACCTGCCACGGGCTGGCGTTCAGCAGCCGCATCAGGTCGTAGTAATCCGCCGGGACATTCCTGACGCCTGCGATCGTATTGACCAGCACCGGAAAGAACACGATCAGGGCGCAGATCACGACCTTACCCGCCAGGCCAGGCCCCAGCCAGATGACCAGCAGCGGCGCGATGGCGACCACCGGCACCGCTTGTGAAGCGATCAGGTACGGTGAGAGCGTCTGTTCAAGTACACGATGCCTGGCGATGAAGTAGCCCGTCACCGTTGCAAGGCTGACGCCAACGCCAAGGCCAAGTACGATCTCTACCAGTGTGACCGTGATGTGTCTTGCCAGTGTGCCGTCGAGCGCCAGACGGAGAAACTTCCCGCCGACCTGGCCGGGAGAGGGGAGGATGTATGTCGGGTAGCCTGCTGCTCGCACCAGCACTTCCCAGCCGACCAGGAAGAGTGCCAGCACCAGCACCGGCACAACACGGCGCCAGCAGAAGCTCCGGCGCGCGCGGAACCCCGGCACCTCCGGAGAAGTATTCACCGGCTGGTTCATCTGCTTTCGGACCTCAAGCGCCATGTCATGACCCTGCCTGACAACAAAAAAACCTGAAGACGATGTCTTCAGGGGGTGCCAGGCACGGTTTAACACACCGGAACTGCTCCGGTGCGCCCGAGCGGTGACCTTCTTCCATCCAGACTGTAACTGTCGGCCCCGGAGTCTCACCGGGTCCACCGGACATCACGGATACCGTGATGTCACGGGTAGCGGGCTGTACCGCCGGTCGGGGATTGCACCCTGCCCTGAAGGTATCTGTGAGGCGGATTATAACAGCGTGGATATTCGGATGCCAGCATCCGAATTCAGCCTTGCTCCTCCGGCTTGTTGAAGTGAAACAGGATCGCGTGCCCACAATTACAGGTGATCGTCAGGTCAGCCCGCAGCGTCTCGATGAACACTTTCAGCAAGGTGGCCCGCTTCGCTTCCATGTCACTCAGGTCAACCGCGAGGCCGTGTTCGCTGGCGTCGAGCCCCGCCGCCCAGTTGATTGACACGGCGACGGCAGCGTAATGGATGCCCAGTTCCCTTGCCAGCGCGGCTTCCGGCACGCCGGTCTGCCCGACGACGTCCCCACCCAGCATGGCATGCATCCGTATCTCTGCCGCTGTCTCAAAGCGTGGCCCGTTGAAACAGGCATAGGTGCCTCGCGGGATGACCTCAAGCCCGTGTGCCTGTGCGATCACTGACAGGCGCGACCGCAGGCTGGTACAGTACGGCTCAGTCATATCAGTGTGGGCCAGGCCAAGCGCACCGCCATCGTAGAAGGTGCCTTCGCGGCCTGAAGTGAAGTCAATGAACTGGTCGAGCGCGACCATGCCACCCGGTGGCACAGTCGCTTTCAGCGAGCCGACTGCGAACGTCGCCATGATGCGTGTCACACCCAGCATCTGCAGCGCCCACAGGTTAGCGCGGTAGTTAATCTTGTGTGGAGCGATGCTGTGGCCCTGCCCGTGGCGTGGCAGAAACACGAGGTCAGCAGCTTCCCCGGAGCCCACCAGCAGATAAGCCGGGCCATACGGGGTCAGCACCGGCTCCGGTACGAATGTCCCCTCGATTTCCTCTGCACCCGTGCCTGCGATGATGGCGTAGCGCATGTGTCCACTCCTCCTGCTATATGATCACCGCCTGAGCAGCCTTGCGACGAGCAGCACCGCGAGCGCCAGCCCACCGATCCAGATCAGGACGATGATGGCCCCGGCCCAGCGATTGACGGGCTCGCCCTGTGCCATGACGTCAGCGGCGTGTGCGCGGCAGTCTGCCATCACCTCAGCCGGGATCAATCGAAGCACCAGCGCCATACCGAGCGGGATCAGCACCAGGTCATCGAGGTAGCCCAGCACCGGTACGAAATCCGGGATCAGGTCAATCGGGCTGAAGGCATACGCCACGACGAGAAGCCCCAGCACCCGCGCATACCACGGCACCCGTGGATCACGGTAGGCGAGGTAGAGCGCATAGGTTTCCGCCTTGAGCTGGCGTGCGTGCGCTTGTATCTCTTTCAGCATCACATGGCCCCCCGAAGGCAAAGGGGGGGAGTACTCAGACGAATACTCCCCCTTACGCGACAGGTCTACCGCTTCGCGTCGTGCTCCGCCTTGAGGCGGCGCAGGATGGGGATGTTCTCGAGCTGATCCGGGCGGATGGCGTTCCAGTCGAGCCCGGTAGGCTTGGGGAAGGTGTTGTTAGTCTTGATCACCTCGTCCGTGGTGACGATGTAATCCAGCGCCCAGTCGTGCGGCATCATCGGTACACGGGCGTTATCCTCGATCACCTGCAGCGGGTGGACACAGGTCACCAGCAGCGAAGTCGGCTTGACAAGGTTGAGCGAGGCCATGATGCCAAGCTCGATGTCGGCGAAGCCGGCGCCCTTGCCAGTACGCCCGCCGATGCGCGTCACGGCGACACAGCCCACGGCGAGGATGTCCATCGGCTTCATTTCCTCGAACGCGACCAGCTTGCCATATTTGAGCGCACCGTCTATCGTCGCGGCTTCTTCAAGCGTGCCACCCTGTTCGAGCACATGTTCGGCGGTCACTTCGACAAACGGGAGGTCCATTACCAGCCGGGGTACGGCCATATAGAGCAGCTTGTCATCCCGCAGGGCGCGCAGACGCAGCGGGATGTGCGGATCGTCCGGGTTGCTCTTGACGATCTCAGCCGCTTTCCACCAGGGCTGTTCAGCCATCAGTGCAGCGGCCTTATCCGCCCCGACGAAGTTCGGGATGCTGGCGACCGTCTCACCGACGTTGACCTTTTTCTCTTTGAGCGTGGTCCAGATTTCGGAGCGCAGCGCGTCCTTCCCGGCGTGGCGTCCGCTCCACGGGGTCTGAATGGTATCTGGCATGGTGCTTACTCCTGGTTGTGGCCTGCGACAAGCCGGTCATGCAGCTTGCGCAGAATAGGAATATTCTTAATCTGGTCAGGCTGCAGGCGTTCCCAGTCAATACCCTTTGGCCGTGGGTAGACCGAGTTCTCGCATCTGATCACCTCGTCCGTGGTGACGATGTAGTCAAGTGCCCAGTCGTGGGCCATCATCGGCACACGCTCATTCTCAACTACCTGCAGCGGATGCACCGCCGTGACGATTACGCACTCCGGCGCAAGCAACCCCAGCGTGCTCAGGATGCCAAGCTCGATGTCGGCGAAGCCTGCGCCTTTGCCGGTACGCCCACCTGCGCGTGTCACGGCGACGCAGCCGGAGTGAACAAGCTGGATCGGCCGCATTTCCTCGAAGGTGATTGGCCTGCCGTATTTCAGTGCCCCCTCATGGTGTGAGACATCCTCAAAGGCGATGCCCGCAGCTTTCAGTGCCTCAGGATTGAGTTCGACAAAGCACTTCTCTGTCTTTAGCTGGGGCACGGCCATATACACCAGCTTGCCGTCCTGCAGGGCGCGCAGCCGGACGGGCACGTGGGCGGTGTCAGGATTGCTCTTCATCACCTGTGCCGCCTTCCACCACGGCTGTTCGGCCATCAGCGCGGCGGCCTTGTCATTACCGACAAACCCCGGGATGCGGCCCACCGGTTCGCCGAGATTGAGATGCCGGGCCAGCAGTTGGCTCCAGATTTCGGAGCGCAGCACGTCCTTGTCGTGGTGCCGCCCGCTCCATTTAGTTTCGATGATGTCGGACATAGGGGGTATCCTCTCTCCGTTGTGGGGCTCTCCATCTGCCAGTGTAACATCCCCCTCGATCCGCTGGCAAGACACCCCTGCGGCCCCAACACAAACGGCCTGCTCAGTTGAGCAGGCCGTCGATTAGCTGATCATGGCCACGCCTGGCGGGCTACGGGTTCAGTTCGGTGACATCCCCGGTGCGGGCGTAAACGATTCGTTCGCAGATGTTCGTCACACGGTCGCCAATACGCTCCAGGTTATGGCCGGCCCACAGCAGGTAGGTGCCGCGCTCGACACGCAGCTTGCCCTTCTGCATCTGCTTGACGATCCCGGAGAACAGGGAGTTGTACAGCGTGTCGAGTTCGCTGTCCAGTTCCGCACAGGCTCTCGCCTTCTCCGCGCTCCACTCGATAAACGCCTCGCTGCACAGGCTGAGCATCGCCCGAACTTTCCTCTCCATTTCCGGCAGTTGATCCGGCAGGGGCGTATCAGAGCCTTTTTCGTAGCGCAGCACGGTCTTGGCGGTACCCTGCGCGTGGTCGCCCATGCGCTCAAGCTCGGTGGCGATCAGCAGATCCGCGATCAGGATGCGCAGGTCACGGGCGGTTGGCTGCTGGAGCGCGATCGTCCGGGTGATAAGCTCTTCGGTCTTGTTCATCAGGTCGTCGAGCGGTTGATCCTCCGCGACGCAGGCGTTTGCCAGCTCAATGTCATGATTCCTGAAAGCACGGAAACTGCCTTCTGTAGCCCGGTCAACCAGCGAGAACATCCGCAGCAGGTCATCCCGGATGGTTATCATGGTGTCGTCCAGCGCCTTGCGAGTGCTTGACATTACCATAGCATTACAGTTCCCTTCTCACCCCTGTGGCCCGGTTCTCTGCCTGTTGAGTGTAGGGACGAGTATAACCGATTCGTACAATCTGTCGATCCCGTCCACCGATCAGGCGATCAAACGGTCATCTCTGCTGCAAGGCTGTTCTTGACGCGCCTTCTAGCCGAAGCGCCCGGATACGTAGTCTTCTGTTTCCGCCTGCTGCGGGTTGGTGAATATCTGCTCGGTCGGGCCGTACTCAACCAGCACACCGACCCGCGCCTCCGGAGTGGCGCGGTCAATCGAGAAGAAAGCGGTCCTGTCGGAGACACGCGCCGCCTGCTGCAGGGTGTGGGTGACGATCACGATCGTGTAATTCTGCTTCAGGTTCAGCATCAGCTCTTCAATCTTGAGCGTGGCGATCGGGTCGAGGGCCGAGCACGGCTCGTCCATGAGCAGGATTTCGGGCTCAGTCGCCAGCGCGCGGGCGATGCACAGGCGCTGCTGCTGGCCGCCTGAAAGGGCCAAACCGCTTTCCTTCAGCTTGTCCTTGACCTCATCCCACAGCGCCGCCTTAACCAGGCAGCTCTCGACCAGTTCATCCATGTTCCCGCGGAAGCCGTTGATCCGTGGGCCGAATGCAACGTTTTCGTAGATGCTCTTCGGGAACGGATTTGGCTTCTG
>JADZAD010000040.1 GCA_020852775.1 Anaerolineae bacterium | reverse complement strand
GCATAGATCAGGCCGCTCCAGTAAAGTGCCCCATTGAGGTCAGTAGCGACATATAGAATGGCATGGTCTCTGGCGGCTTCCCCCCAGCCGGTACTGAAGACCGTTGCTGCGATACCCGGGTCATCCAGGCGAACCGAGTCGCCAACGATGGTTGAGGGGTTTATCTCAGGGACGAACAGCACCGCAGCACTCCCGCTGAGGAAGTCGTTACGCAGGACACCGACGGCTGAGTCCGTCGAAATAGCTCCGCTGTCGGACTGCCAGTAACTGACAAAGAAGGCGTCCCCCATCAGGCTCTGCGCTGCGGTCAGATCCCGGGCGGCCAGTGCGTCTTCCAACTGCCTCAGAAAGGCTTCCGTGTCAGATGCCGCAGGTATACCGGCAATGGCGTCTGTCGCTGACGGGTCTGTGGGAGCGATGGTCGCGGTGACGGTTGTCGTCGCGGTGATACCGGTAGATGGAGCGTTGCAGGCCATAATGCCTGAAATGAGTACGAGTAGAGAGAGGCTTGCTGGCGTCAAACGCATGTCTCTGTCTCCTGCAGGAATACCGGGTTCCTGCCATATGCCGGTCAAGATGCCGCCCCCGGGCGTGCTGTCGGAAATGCGCCTGAATGACGGGCCACATACGAGAGTCAGACTTGCAGGGAGTATACCCGCAGAACGTATTTTCAGGGCCAGCAATGCAACATAGGCTGTGCTTGGGTAAAATTACTCGCAGTGACGCCTTATCCCTTTCAGTTAGACTGTGGTGCATGGACCAACAATACGTCAGAAACTTCTGTATCATCGCGCATATTGACCACGGCAAGAGCACGCTTGCTGATCGACTGCTGGAGATAACCCGCACGGTCGAAGAGCGCGATATGACCGCGCGCCTGCTGGACTCGATGGATCTCGAACAGGAGCGTGGTGTAACCATCAAGGCGAGTGCTGTGCGTATGAGCTACGCCGCGCATGATGGCCATACCTATGAGATAAACCTGATTGACACTCCCGGCCACGTAGACTTCTCGTATGAGGTTTCGCGCGCTCTGCAAGCCTGCGAAGGGGCGATCCTTGTGGTAGACGCGACCCAGGGGATTGAAGCGCAGACGCTTGCCAATCTGTTTCTGGCCCTGGATGCGAACCTGGAGATCATCCCGGTGATCAACAAGATCGATCTGCCTGCGTCCCGGGCAGACGAAGTTGCTGAGGAGATCGAGAGCTTGCTGGGGGTGGATGCCACCGATGTGCTGCAGATATCAGCCAAGACAGGCCTGCATGTCGAGGACGTGCTTGAGGCGGTTGTACGCCGCATCCCTCCGCCGCGGGGGAAGGCGGAGGCGCCTCTGCGCGCGCTGATCTTTGACAGCCACTATGACGCCTATAAGGGTGTGATTGCCTACGTCAGGGTGTTTGACGGTGTACTGGATACCCGCGCTAAACTCCTGATGATGGCGACAGATGCGGTTGTGGAGCCGATCGAGCGTGGTATCTTCTCGCCGGTAATGAAGCCGACGGGCGCTCTTATGGCCGGCGAAGTTGGCTATATCGCTACCGGACTCAAGACAATCCGCGAGGTGCGCGTCGGTGACACGGTGACTTCCGCGCAGCAGCCCGCGGACACCCCGCTACCTGGTTACCAGCCTGCCAAGCCGATGGTGTTTGCAGGCATATATCCGACAGAGAGCGATGATTTCCCGCTGCTGCGTGACGCGCTTGAAAAGCTCCAGTTGAATGACGCCTCGCTGACGTTCGAACCGGAGACATCTCAGGCGCTTGGTTTCGGCTTCCGGGCGGGCTTCCTGGGGCTGTTCCATATGGAGATCGTGCAGGAACGCCTTGAGCGGGAATACGATCTGGATATCGTGGTCACTGCGCCAAGCGTCGAATATGAAGTCGTGCTGCGTAATACGAACGAGGTCATACAGATAGACAGCCCGGCCCAACTGCCCGAGGAAGGCTCTATCGAGGCGATCCGTCAGCCGTGGATGAGTATCGAAATCTACAGCCCGACCGAGTTCATCGGTGTGATCATGGAGCTTGTCACCAAGAAGCATGGGGAGTACGTCGCCACGGACTACCTGGATAAGAACCGCGTTCTGCTGCGTTATAACATCCCGCTGGCTGAACTGATCGTTGACTTCTACGACAAGCTAAAATCGGTGACACGGGGTTATGCGTCACTCGATTACCGGTTCGAGGGGTACCGGCAGGGGGACCTGGTCAAGCTGGATGTCCTCGTGAACCAGGTCCCGGTGGATGCACTGGCGTTGATCGTCCACCGGGAGGACGCCTATCACAAGGGGCAGGCTATGGTCAGCAAGCTCAAAGACCTGATCCCGTCTCAGTTGTTCGTCGTGCCGGTACAGGCCGCTGTCGGCAGCAAGGTGATCAGCCGGGCAAACGTCAAGGCGCTGCGTAAGGACGTTCTGGCGAAGTGCTACGGCGGTGATATCACCCGCAAGCGCAAATTGCTGGAGAAGCAGAAAAAAGGCAAGAAGCGCATGAAGATGATTGGCCAGGTTGAGGTCTCGCAGGAGGCGTTTATGGCGGTGCTCAAACTGGATCAGGATTGAGCTACGAGCCGAGCCCGGCGCGGCTATTCTAACGGTCTGGAAAGGTGCCGGTGCAGCATAGCCATCGCGTGGGTGGACAACCAGATCGGCGCGTCTGGGCGCGCACTTGCCCATGAGGTCTGGCGAGACTCCTGGCCACCAGGCCCACTGACCGCAATGCCGGACGCGGTGCTGCCGTCGGCGTCCTCTCTGATGATCAGGGCAACGCCGTAGTCGGCGCCGGACTTACATGCAGCCACTGCGGCCTTCTCTGCAAGCACCGGGGGGGTATCGGTCGGAGCCATACCAGAGACGGCTATATCATCAGCGGAAGCGAGAATCTGGGAGTGGAGAGGGTCAATTCCGGCCTGTTCCGCGGCTTCCTGAAGCCGCCGGGCAAGAACGCCACCGCTGCCTGCCTCGATGGTGGCCACGCGAAGGCCCTTTGCCTTGAGAAGCCGGGTAACAACCTCCTCGATCGCCTCCTTTTCGACGCCGTAGATATAGGGCGCGAGCCGTTTACGCAGATCAGCCTCCACCGGCTGGATGAGTTTCTCGGCTTCATCGATGCTGGACGCCTTGGCAGTAATCCGAATATCGGTTTGGCCGGAGTGCGCCGCGAGCCCCACTGTGGGGTTGGTCAGTTTCATCAGGTCGGTGATTTGAGAATCGATTACACTCTCGCCGATTCCTGCCGTGCGGAGTACACGCGCACGAATGACCGAGGGAGAGTCGTTGTGTGCAGCCAGCCACGGCAGCACGACGTGCTCCATCAGATAGGTCATTTCGCGAGGGACACCGGGAAGTACGATGACGGTACCTGCCTGATCTTCCAGGATGAAGATCGGTGCTGTACCAACAGGGTTTTCAATAGTGACTGCGCCAGCAGGGGCGTAGGCCTGCTGGCGGTTGTTCTCGGTAAGTACCGAGCCAAAGCGGCGGAATCGCTCGGCGATCTGATCGAGCAGTTCCTGGTGGAACTCGAGGGGGCGTCCGGTGGCCTGAGCGATCGCCTCGCGTGTGACATCATCGACGGTTGGGCCAAGCCCACCGCTGGTGATGACAACGTCAGCCCGCTCCAGCCCCAGGCGAATAGCACTCGCGATACGATCCAGGTTGTCGCCAACAGTTGTTCGGAAGTAGATGTCGATGCCGATGTCACGCAGGGCACGGGCGATGTATGTAGCGTTGGTATCGGTGATTTCGCCCAGCAGCAGTTCAGTCCCGATCGAGATAATCTCGGCTCTCATATGCCTCCAGCGTCGGTGGAATCTGCGCGATGAACACGCGGCTGAAAAGGGTCACTGCATTATGGTGACAGTCCACTGTCACGAGTATAGCGCAGAGCCTATCAGGGAAAAATGGTCGAAGGGTGAGCAGAGTAATGTCCACTGCAGAACTGGGAAGATGGGCTGAGGAAGTCGCCACACAGGCACTTGCAGCTTATGACTACAGGGTGATTTGCCGGAACTGGCGCAGCACGCATGGCGAGATCGATATCGTTGCGCGTGAGGCGGGGATGTGGGTCTTTGTTGAAGTGAAGGCACGTACTGGAGTGGGCAGGGGCTTGCCTGAAGAGGCAGTTACCGCATCCAAGCAGGTGCGTCTTATTGAACTGGCGCGGGCCTACCTGGCAGCACAGGGTATTGAAGATACCGCTTGGCGCATTGATGTGCTGGCGCTTGAACTGACCGCTGACAGGAAGGTACGCCGGCTGACTATTCACCGGGACGCTGTCCGTGATTGAGGAATCCCGCAGAGTGCCGCTTCTGATTGCTGTCGTGGGGCCCACTGCGGCAGGCAAGACTGCGCTCGCGGTTGAACTCACACGCCAACTTGGGGGCGAGATCATCTCGGCGGATTCACGCCAGGTCTACCGGAGGATGGATATTGGTACCGCCAAGCCTACTCGTGATGAGCAGGGAGCTGCCCCTCACCATCTGATTGACATCCTCGACCCGCAGGAATGGCTTAACCTCCCGCACTATCAGGCTTTGGCCACTGAGGCCATCACCGGGGTGGTGAAACGGGGCCGGATTCCGCTGCTGGTGGGAGGCACAGGGCAGTATGTGCGGGCCGTGCTGGAAGGTTGGTCTGCACCGGAGATCGCGCCAGACCATGGTCTGCGGCTCGATCTGGAGGGCGTGGCGGATACCTACGGCGCGTCAGTGTTATTCCGACGCCTCCAGCAGGCGGATGGCGGGAGCGCGCTCACGATCGATTACCGGAATATCCGGCGGGTTGTGAGGGCACTGGAAGTTACTGACAAGGCCGGGATTCCCTTCAGCCTGCTGCGGAGCAGGGGAGAAGCTCCCTATCGAATCCTGCGCCTTGGGGTTACACGGGATCGGGCCCTGCTTTATGAGCGGGCAGATCGCCGGGTAGACGCGATGATTGCTGCCGGGCTGGTTGAAGAGGTCCGTAGGCTCCATGCGGCTGGCTGTGGATGGGAACTCCCTTCGATGAGCAGCCTCGGGTATGCCCAGATCGGGCAGTACCTGCGCGGTGAGCTGCCGCTTGAGGAAGCGATCGGGTTAATCAAACGCGAGACACGACGTTACATTCGCCAGCAGTACAACTGGTTTCGTCTGGATGATCCGGGCATCCACTGGTTTGATCTGGATCGCGTCTTGCCAGAGGCGGTGGTGATGCGGGTGCGTTCTCTCATCGCCGCTATGGGCGGCTCATAACAATGCGAATCTCCGCCGGTGAGGCCTGATCCCGGCTGACGATGAAGGTGTCTTCGAGAACAGTAATATAACCGTCCGCAAACACGTACACCGTAAAGTAGTTTCCCCGCCGCAGACCCTGTGCCAGGCTGAAGCGGCCCTGCTGATCGGTGATAGTCTGAGTTTGTATCTGGGATTCGTCGTACAGGAATTGCGCTGACTCGAATTCCACGTCCAGCACGAAGACTAGCGCTCCCGGAATCCCTTCGCCGGTGATCGCGTCCACAACCGTTCCGGAGATAAACACATCGTCAGCCTGGGTGTCCTGCCCTGTGGTAACGGCGGTTCCACTGCCAATCGAGACGGTCTGCGAGAACATTGGCTTATTCCCGACGAGCACCTCGACCGAATAGGTGCCTTCAGGCAGGGCGCGATCCGAAGTGAGGCCAATCCAGTAGTTCTGCCCGACGCTTCCAGCATCCCAACTGTCTACGGTATTCGTGATCAGCCGCCCATCCAGGTACCACCGATGCGTCCAGGTGGTGCTGCGTGGCATCATGTCCCAATCCACAAACGCGTAGAGAGATGTCGTTCCAAGCGGCATGACCGTTCCGACAGTGCCCGCTGGGAGGTTGTCGGGGCTGATCGCGTTGGCCATACGGGCATTGGAGAAGACCTGTGGCTCGCCCTGAGGGGTGCGGTTCCCGACGAGTGTAACATCACCGGTTGCGGCGAGACGCTCCCCGACAAACAGCTCCAGCCGGTAGACTCCGAGTGGCAGACCGTCGAGGTTGATGGCACTCACGGTCAGGCGCCCGCTGTCACCGTTATCCCAGAGCCGTGTATTACTTGATACCTCGGTGCCATCCAGATACCATACCTCGGTCCAGACCTGCTCGGCTGGCATCCCGGAGAAGTCAAAGGACGCGTTTATCTGCTGAACTTCCGCCGGGAACACGCGTCCGGTGACCCCGTCAGTGGTACTGAATGACAGGTTTGAGAAGATGCCTGGCTCTGGCTGCGCAGGCCCTACGGTAAGGGTCGCTGTTGCCGCAGTACTGCCATTAAGCCGCAGCGTAAATTCGTAACGCCCATCGGACAGAGCCACATCGTTCTTGCCAATATACCACGTCCCGCGCACACCACCGGGCCAGGCGAGAGGGCCAATTGACCATTCTGGCACTTCCAGACCGTCACGGGTTGCCCGGAGGTCGTAGGATGTCCCTGGTGGAATATTGGCGAAATCAAAGAACACATACGCCGCAGTTGCACCCCCGGGCAGCGTATTCGTCACCTGTGTTGCGATGCCTGTCTCACTGATCCCCGGCGAAAAGTACATCCGCGAGATACTGGGTGCAGTCGCAAACAGGGCTTCCGCAACACCCGATACGCGCACAGGGTGAAGCTCACGGCGGGCTGTCTCTATCTCCGGGATTGCAAGCGTGATTGGACGAATAGCAGTCGCTGGCGCTCCGATCGGGACACAGGCATCCTCCGCTGTGATACCGCCGTCATGGTTGGTGTCCTGGATGCTGAGGCAGGTTGGGCTATGCTCGCTGCCGTCTGTGCCCGACGCGCTGGTAATGACGCCGATTAACTGACCGTCGGGGTTGAATACGCCCCCGCCGCTCATTACGCCACCGAGCACTGCCGTTGTCTGGTACCACGCGATGCTCCCCCCCGCAGCCTCAGAAATGACGGCACTGAGAGGGGCTGGCACGACAACTGTGCTGGATTCCCCGGTGTCAGGGTAGCCAATAGCAGTCAGGGCGGCGCCAGGCTGCAGCGCTGCAGGGTCTCCCACCGACACAAACGGAAGGCTCAGGGTAGAGGAGGCAATTGCGCTGCCGTCAAGGCCTCCCCGGATCTGGATTACCGCAATGTCAAGCGAGCGGTCGATCAGAACTGGCTCCGCAAGGTAGGTCGGAATGGGAGAATCTTCCAGCCGGACGGGAAGCGCGACAATAATCCGGTCACCGCGGCAGGGGCCGGTGTCCTCGACAAGATGAGCGTTGGTCAGGATCAGGCCATTCGCACTGATGAGGGTGCCGGATCCAACACATGAGAGAATCTGATTCTCGCCCTGTGTGTAGGTTTGCATCAGATAGACGCTGGCCCGGCGGGCCAGCGTGGTAGGGTCTGGTGTGGTTGCTTCCTGCCCGAAAGCAGCCGGA
This sequence comes from Anaerolineae bacterium, assembly GCA_020852775.1. Classification (GTDB taxonomy): domain Bacteria; phylum Chloroflexota; class Anaerolineae; order Aggregatilineales; family UBA3940; genus JADZAD01. Next base: position 667 of record JADZAD010000040.1, on the reverse strand, counting down.
ACAAACAGCACCTGCGACAGGGAAAGCAGGCTAAGAACGGAGAGGAAGCGGACGACCCGCATCGGTGGCCAAAGCGTCATTGGATTAGCTCAGTATGTCAGGCTGCCGAGAAACCGCTCAAACGCGGCCAGACCGCTGTCATAGGTATCCTGGTCAGCCATGTATGTCAGAATAATCGCGCGATTACCATCTATGATGACCACATCCATCCCAAGGACCACTACTGGAAGTCGTTGGATGAAGGGGTTCGGGTCGGCATCGACAAATGCAAACTTCATCCGGGTGAAGGTACTGCCCCCGGTACTGACCTCTTCCACACTTAATACCCGATACGCTGACAACGACACCGAGCGCTGCAAAGTCAGCGAATCGAGTACGTTGCGAACGGAAGTCTGTCCTCCGGCAGGTACGGTGGTGATCAGATACTGTGTCTTGAACGGACGGTTGCCTGGGCTGCGCAGGCGCGCGACATACGGTCCGGTCTCATCCACCAGCCAGCCTGCTGGGTAGTTGGCTTCAAGGCCGGCGGTACGGCTGATGTAGCGCCATGTCTGCGTGACACTTGTCTGCTGGAGTATAAGGCCGAGCATAATCGCCAGGAGTGTGACAACACCGATCAACAGTGTTGAAAAACGATCGTTCCGAGTGAGAGCGGACGCGGTTTCTT
>JADZAD010000039.1 GCA_020852775.1 Anaerolineae bacterium | reverse complement strand
TGGCGGAAATCCTGAGCAGCCTCGGTGAGACGGCCCACGCCCCCGGCGCGCCTTCGGAGTACTACAACTTCTCGAAGCCTGACCAGTTTGATAACGCCACGACACTGCTGAACTACCTGGCGCTGGTCACAGACAAGGTGGGACGGATCGATCCACGCGGCTATCCGCGCAGCGCGAATGCCACCGTCCCAATCAGCGACATCTACATCCCGCTGCGGCTGGCACCATTCTCGGCAAATACAACGCCCGAACGCCTGACGCGCTACCAGACCGCTACCTACCGGAACCCGGAACTCTATGATCCTGACCTGCCGCTGATGATCGGTGATCTCGACCGGCGTGTCAGCCTGCCGGTACAGGATGCCCTTGATACCAGCCCGCTGATCTTCATCCTCGGTGACAGTGGTTCCGGTAAAACGACTCTGCTGCGTTATCTCGCCCTGGAGAACGCCCGGATTCTGGTGGAAAACGAGGCTGAAGGGATCGAGATCGGCAGCACCCCGGACGGCGCTATCACGTTCAGGCTGTCTCGCCCGCTGCCGCTCTACGTTGACCTCAGCAGCTATGTCGAGGATCGCCTGCCAGATGAGCAGCTCCCCGACTTCATCCTGCGTACCCTCACACGGGATGCCAACGACGACAGTACGGCAGCGCTGCTATCCCGCCTGATCGCCAACGGGCAATGCCTGATTCTGCTGGACGGCATCGACCAGACGGTCACCGATGCACATCGCCGGCTGGTGACATCCTCGGTGGCGCATTACGGCCCCCTGTGGGCCGGGCAGGGGAACCGCGTGGTGGTCACAGGGCGGCTGGATGCCCAGTCCGTCGCACCACTCACCTCGCAGTTCAAGCGGTACCTGCTGCGCACCCTGGATCGCGGTCAGATTGGTAACTTCCTGCTGAAATGGAAGGCGACACTGACCCGCGCACAGCGCCCGCTGGTCAGCGACGATGACGTGATGAAGCACGCGGTGACGGAGACGATGCCGCTGGTTCGGACGATTACCGGGAACCCCCGGCTGATGCGAATCTGCAATCTCCCGCTGATCCTCCGGATGCTCGCGGGGCTGCACGTACCCGGCCATATTCCCGCGCATCGTGTCGCTATCTACCAGATGGTCGTGGAGGAGCTCTCCAAAGAGTGGCGGCTGCCACAGCGGTCAGCCAGCCACCCTATCGTCCTGGAGAATGAGGTTCCGCTCATCCTGGGCGAGCTGGCATACTGGCTGCAATCCTCACGCCCGTCCGGTACGCTGCATGAACGCGAACTGCGCCGTATTCTGCAGCGTATCTACCGGGACCTGCATCCGGAGGCCAATGATCTCCGGGTGGAGGAGGCGGTTGATGATCTGATTGGCAGGGCCCGTACATCATCCGGAGTGCTGGTTGAGCTTGCTCCTCAACGCTATGGCTTTATCTATCACGCGCTGCAGGAATACTTTGCGGCACGCTTCATCATCTCCGGCTACCGCACTGCCGTCGAGCGGGTGCGTGAGCACCTGCATGACCCTGTCTGGTACCGGGTGATCACGCTTGCCCTCAGCTTTACGGCGCTGCGCTCTCGCGATGACGTGTCAGACCTGATTGAGGCGGCAGTACTGACCGAGAGCGGCGCACTGACCGGGTTCAATACAAACGCTCCCACTCCCTTCGAAGACCTGCTGCACCGTGATCTGTTCTTCGCGGCACAACTACTGGGTGAAGGGATCGAAGTCCGGCCTGAGATCACACGCCGCGTGGTCACAGGGCTGCTTGACCTGTGGCTGAAAGGTGACCGCGAAAGTACCGGGCGCTTCAGCTACATCTTCAACCAGGCCCGCCGCCATCTGGCTAATCTCGACGGGACATCAGCCAGCCAGATCGCACTGCAAACTATCCTCAGTCACCTCGGTGGTATGGATGAGTTCCAGCAGGCATTCGCCGTTGACGCAGCCACCTTCTGGAAGTCCCACCTGGACGAGGCGGGGGCCACACTTGTCACGTATGGCAAAGACGCACCACCGCTGGTGCGCCGCGCAATCGCCTCCGCACTGGGGCGGATGGAAACCCTGAGCCGGGATGCATATGTCCTGCTGCTGACCTTTACCCGAGACTCAGATGAGCGGATCAGCGAAGCCAGCCAGCAGACGCTCGAAGGCGCGACGCCGATCCCGTATGATGCGCTGAACATGTGGATTGAGTTCCTGCACAGCACTTCACATGTCCGGCGGCGCCTGGGCCTGCGAGTGCTCCAGCAGATTGGTACGCTTCCGCCGCTGGTGATCGGCGAACTTCTTCAGTTGATCGACGACGACAACCCGGATATCCGGCAGGGGGCTATCGATGTGCTCTCCGGGGTGTCATACCTCCCCGATAGCGCCCTGACCGCTATCTGCAGGACAATCGCTGACATGAATCCCGGGGTGCGTGTAGCCGCAATTACCGCCCTCAGCCGCCCGGTTGAACTCCCGGCGGAGGTTGTCCGCCAGTTGATTGCCTGGGCGCGTGAGCGTGATGTCGCTATCCGCCGCGCCGCTACTGCGGCTCTTGGGGTCTCACTTAACCAGAGCCCGGACGTCCTCGAAGCACTCATCGAGCGGCTCGGAGACCCGGTTGACAGCATCCGGGAGTCGGTGGTCGAACCACTGGCGCGTAAAGGCTTAACTGAGCCTCGTGTGTTGCACATGCTGATGCACACCGTCAGTGATCCGATCTACTTGGTGCGCTGCGCAGTAGCGCGGGCGTTCTGTCAGTACACCAACCCGAATGAAGCGGTGCGGCAAGGCCTGCAACTGCTCCTGAGTGACCGTGAGGTCATCGTCCGTGAGGCGGCGCTTGATACTATCGCCCGGCTGAATGACCCCGGTGATGAGTTGATCGATTACCTGATCTCACTGGCCCCGATCGCGGAACACGGCATGGGCAGCAAAGCCATCAATGCCCTTTCCCGGCTGCGTGGGCTGCCTGATCATGCGCTCGCCGCACTGGTGCGCGCCATGCCTTACCACGCACAATACCTGGGAGAAGAAATCGTCGCCTGCCTGAAAGCGCACGTCCCACTCCCACCGGCGGTGACCGAAGACCTGATGGACCTGGCGATCCTGCGTAAGGTCGGGGTGCGACACGCCACTCATCATTCGACCGAACTGCGTGCCTACGCGCTCGAAGTGATCAGCACCGCCCAGGACGAAACACCGGCAGTGCTGCAGGTGCTGCTGGAAGCAGCTACAAACGGAGAGAGTATCGGGGTCAGGCTGGCTGCAATCCACGGCCTTTCCAATACACGGATCGCATGGCCTGGCGTGAAGGATACACTCCTGAGCCTGATCAAGCACGGGCCTGCCGAGGTTCGTGCCGCGGCAGGTATCGCACTGGGCCGGCTGAACTACTCTCTTGCTGATCCGCCTATGGATGGGCCGGAGATCATGAATCTGTGCTACCTGCTTTCGGACCTGATCCGTGAGCAGCCCGCCCGCGCTTCATGGGAGCGGGAGACACAGACACAGAATGACCTGCTGATCACCCTGAGCCGTGTCGTGGCACGCGCCCGGCTCGCACCGCCACTGCTGGGCGGGGGATCAGAATATCCGCGCAGCTATCTTGAGGAGTAGGCCCAGAATCGGGAGGGCATGCAGCAGTACCTTTGCCGGGCCCGATCCGGCCCCATTGAATGTATCCACGGCTGTATCGATCAGGTCCGTTACGAAGCTCAGTTTCTGCAGAATAGCATTCTTCTTTTTCGGAGGATCGGCTGGCTGCTTGTCCTGTGCCAGTTCTGCCGCCTCGCTGAGGCTGTCAATTGCCTGCTGCGCAAGCTGCCCATCCAGTTCACCTGCAGACTTTGCCTTATTGATGATCTCCTTGAGATCGCTCAGGAGGTCAGCAAACCGGGTTTGCTCCTCAGCCCGGGGCTGATGGATAACCATATCACCACCGGCGATATAGTCGGCCTGAATGCTGCTGTTGTTCCCAACCACACCAAACGGCCCGACATTTCCGTGGACGATGGTCACACCGCCATTGAAGATCGTTGAGCGGGAGGGTGGGGTAGATGAAGTATTAGTTTTTGGTTGGTCTTCCATTCAGCTTCCCTTATACTAGGATACGTGAAGTACCCTCCATTCTAGGAGAATTCACAGGACGGGGCAATACTCTTGATGACAGCCGCACCTCCCTCCACCTCCCCAGATGAGCACGGCAAACAACCTGCCCTGCTGGCTGTTCTGCGGCGCTGGCAGCGTACCCTTGCCGATCTTCGCCGTGAGGCGGACGTCACCAGCACAACCCCACAGGACGATAACACCGTCTATATGGCGAAACTGTCGCAGACGATCTCCCGGCTCGAAGAGATGATGCAGCAGGAACTGGAAGAGTTGCAGGCACAGATGAGCTCTTCAGGCAATCTCACCGTCGTCAGTGGAGATGCCGCCCCGTTCGCAATGGTGGGTGACAATAACCAGACAGTCATCAATGGCGGGGCTGCAGCCCATGATCAATACAACAGCGAGATCATCATTCAGAACACCGGTACATTGATCTTCAAGCCGCCAGTCACCTCCGGTGCAGACAGCCATCCCGGAAGGGGCACTCGCGGTGGCAAGAGCCGACCGGGGGGTTGGACGGCCTCGCTGACCCCTGAGATCGAAACATACCTCAAGCGCACACTGATCACCGCGAACCGGATCCCGCTGGGAGAACTGCATATCAGGGCCAGTGATACGATCGACTCGATGCAGGCCCTGAAGCTGCAGACTCTTTACGTGCCACTCGACACCGTGCGCCTGCAGCGTTCAAACAACCTCGACCAGAGCACTGACGCTACCCGTACCGGCGTGCCGCTCATGGAAGCAGCCATTCTCAACCGGCGGCTGGTCATCCTGGGCGACCCGGGCTCCGGCAAGTCCACCTTCCTCAACTATCTCATGATCTGCCTGGCATGGGCGCGGCTGATGCCAGAAGGGGAGCACCTTGAACGGCTGAACGTGCCATCCGGTACAGGGCGCCGCTCTTCTCGCTGGACACACGGCCCGCTGCTGCCAATCCTCATCAACCTGCGCGAACTGGCGGAGGCAATCCCACCCAATACCCAGCGTGGGACAGCCAACCTGGTCTGGGAGTTTATCGCTGAGGAGTTCAAACAGGACGATCAGCCCCATCTTGCCGCGGAAGTGCGCGAAGAGCTGAATACTGGTCAATGCATCGTACTGTTTGATGGCCTTGATGAGATCACCAACCAGAATCAGCGGCAGGTCATCCGCGAGGCAATTACCGCGTTCGCGGATACACATGACAGCAACCGCTATATCGTCACCTGCCGGACGCTCTCGTATATCAACCCGGCCTGGCGTCTGGGGAGTTTCCCGATGGTCGCTATCTCCCCATTGAGCGACTATTCGATCGAGGTGTTTATCCGTAACTGGTACACTACCCTGGCACGGGCAGGGCAGGAGAAGAATCAGCGCTGGGCGAGCCGCCACAGCGAGGAACTTATCGAAGCATCCGGCAATCTTGGTGACCTGCCGCGGAATCCACTGCTGCTGACGGTGATGGCCGTCATCCATACATATCGGGGTGAACTGCCACGGAAGCGTGCCCAGCTTTACAACGATTGTATCGAACTGCTACTCTGGGAGTGGCAACGCACGAAGCGTACCGCCAACGGCTCATGGAAGGAAGGTATCCTCGACGCGCTGAATATCCATGAGCAGCGCCTGATGGCGGGCCTGTCACAGGTCGCTTTTGATGCGTATGAGGCAATATCCGGCGGGAGCATGAGCGCAGGCATCCCGCAATCTGTGGTGCTCAAGGTGCTCAAAACGTATCTTGACGATGACTGGGGTAAAGCACAGATATTCTGCAATTACGTAGAGGAGCGGTCGGGCCTGCTGGTCAGCCGGGGGAAGGGGCCAGATGACGAACCGGTCTATGCCTTTCCTCATCGTGGCTTTCAGGAGTTTCTGGCCGGACGGCATATCGTCAACGGCTGGGAATTCGCCCGCACCATCACCGCGCTGGCAGCCAGAGGCGATGCCTGGCGCGAGGTCATCCTGCTGGCTGTGGGGCATCTCGTGTATAACAGCGGCGAAATCACACGTCCGCTGGATGCCGTCAACCTGCTGTGCATGGCACAACCCGCTGATACGACCACTCGCTGGCGCATGATGTGGCTGGCGGGTGAAATCCTCAACATCATTGGCCGCTCTGATGCGGAGAAGGATGAGCATCTCGGCAGGAAGATCGTCCCCCGTGTGGTACAGGAACTCGCACAGTTGGTGAACAACGGGTACCTGTCGCCATCCGAACGCGCTGCTGCATCCGATGTGCTGGGACGCCTGGGCGATCCACGACCGGGCGTATGCTCACGGCTTCCGGAGATGCAGCGCATCCCGGGAGGGGCTTTTGAACTCGGCGGACAGCACATCACCGTCAAGCCATTTCACATGAGCCGTTACCCGATCACCAACGCGCAGTTCAGGGCTTTCCTGGAAGATGGCTATCGTGATCCGCGTTTCTGGACGCCTGAAGGCCTCGATTGGCGCAAGCGATCGGAGAACCGTGGCAGTATGGCATATGATCCAAACTGGGGGGTTGCCAATCGCCCGGTCTCCGGAGTGACCTGGTATGAAGCGATAGCCTATACCAACTGGCTCTCAGATAAGACCGGACAGCGATTCAGGCTCCCCACGGAGGCCGAATGGGAGTTCGCCGCCGCCGGGACAGAAGGCCGCCGTTACCCGCTGGGCAACCGGGCCAAAGATGACAGCGCCAACATCCGTGAGACGACTATCGGCCATACGACCGGAGTCGGGATCTTCCCGGAAGACCGCACGCCAGATGGGTTGTACGATATGACCGGCAACGTCTGGGAATGGTGCAGTTCACTCGCGCTGGATTACCCGTACAAGACAGATAACCGCCATGAGAATCTGAACACAAAAGGCGCGCGCATCATGCGGGGCGGCTGCTACGACAGCCCCAAGCGCACGATTCACAGCATTCAGCGCCATGTGATTGCCCCGGAGACGCAGATGCCGTTCAACGGTTTCCGGGTTGCGAAAGATGGTTAACGGCTCCTGATGATCCGGCCTGATACACCGCCCTGCTCTTTTTCGAGCAGGGCGGTCTGATTCAAAGTATGCGCTTACGATATACTGACCTGCCTACCCGTGTCGTCCCGCCCGTCCTGTTGCTGCTGGCTGCTTTCGGGCTACGCCTGTACCGGATCGCTTATCAGAGTATCTGGTGGGATGAAGCATGGAGCGTGCATATCGCTGAAGGCGGCCTGCGCGCCGTGCTTGACCTGCCTAATACGATCAGTTGGAATCACCCGCCCGGCCACTACGCCCTGCTGACGATCTGGATCAGGCTGGCAGGGACGAGCGAACTGAGTATTCGCTACCTGTCACTGCTGTTCGGACTGCTGACCGTGGCCTTCGCGCTGCGCCTCGCCACACGCTGGTTCGGACGACGAGCCGGTTTTTGTGCTGCGGCCGTAATGGCGCTTTCCCCGCTGTATGTGACCTACAGCCAGGAAGCACGGGCCTATGCGCTGGTGCCCCTGCTGTATCTGTGGCTGCTCAGTGTCCTGGAGAAGTTGGCGCGTCCCGGAGACATTCCACGGCGCACGTGGGCAGCACTCACGCTGGTGGAACTGCTGCTGCTTTACACGCATTTCTTCAATGCGGTCGCCATCCTCTATGCAAACCTCTTTCTGCTCGTGACATGGACCCGGCAGAGGCGATTCCCATTCAGCGGCTGGCTGGCCAGCCAGGGGATTGCAGCCCTGTTGTTCGGCGTGTGGGTCTGGCATGTCAGCCGTTATTTTGACGTCATCGGCCTGAACTCACCTGCCGACCTCCAGGACTGGCGCGCCCACCCACCCGGCCTGTTTACTTTCATCCGCGAACTCTGGGTGTTCCTGATCGGCGGGAACCTGAAAGCGCCGGGGCACTATCCACCGCTCGCAATCAGTAGCGCGGTTCTGGGGGGGCTGTTGGCTGTGGCTCTGCTTGTCCTTATGCTAAGGCAACAGACACGTCACGAAACTGGCACGCTGATCCTTCACAGCATGGTCCCACTCGGGCTATGCTTCGGGCTGTGGCAGGTCTGGCCACAGGTGCAGCCCCGCTATGCGATCGTCTTTTCAGGGGCGCTGTTTCTGCTGATCGGGTTGGGCATTGAAAGGCTGCTCTTCTCCATCCGGCCCGCGCTGCGGCTGCTCGGCGGAGGCGTGGTGCTGTCACTTTTCATCGCCTTCGGGGTAGGATTGAACCTCCAGTACTTTGCGGAGGCGTTCCACAAGGACGACGCCCGCGCCGTCGCCGCCTACCTGGAAGGCGTCTCCGGGCCTCGAGACGTGATACTGATGGGGCCAAACGACCTCTCTGTGCAGTACTACTACGATGGCTCCGCCCGCTATGAGATGATGCTGGGTAAGACGCGAGAGCGTATCACCAGCGACCTGAACAGCTTCACACAAGGCGCGGATCATGTGTACCTGGTCGTCTGGGAGCAGGAGAACACCGACCCACACCGGCTGCAGCCCTTCCTGCTCGAACGCGCCGGAGCACTGATTGAGCAGCGCTCCTTCCGGGGGTACACCGTCAGCGCCTACGCACTTGACCACGCGACCAGCGACCTGCCTGACGACACGGCTGTCGAAATACGTTTCGGCCCATTGAAGCTGATCGGCGTATCATACCCGCCCGATTCGGCGGCAGAGGGCGCAATCCCGGTGGCGCTGCGCTGGCGGCTGGACGGCCCGGCGGAGTCGACCTATCACGCCTCTGTACGCCTGCTTGACCCGCAGGGGCAGATCATCAGTGCGGCGGACGGCCTGTTACTCGATGAACTGCGCCAGCCCACCACGCTCTGGCAGAACGGCATAGAAACCACGAATTTCTACCTGGTACCTGTACCGGTCGGATCATGGCCTGTAGCGTACCGGCTGGCCGTGAGCGTGTACGAGGAAGGTACACAGGCTCGCCTGGCAGTGGATGGCGGCGACCAGACAGAATACACCCTCGGTGAAGTGCGCCTGATACAGGCTGCCCATCCGGAGCGCGATCCGTACCAGACGCGTACCGGGCTGCCCTGGCAGGTGCCGCAAGGCCAGCCGGTGGAAGGCAATCTGCAACTGGAGTCGTTCGCTATACCGGATCCCACAGCCATGCCGGGCGAGCCGGTGGGGGTGCTGCTGCGCTGGCGGGCGATAGGCCCGCTCACCGAAGCCAGTCTGCCAGCGCTCGTTCTGGGTGAAAGCGGCCCCTACCAGCGTGAAGCGAATGGGAGCATTCTGGAAGACACCTATCCGCTCACCGAGTGGAAAACGGGCGATGTGATCATCGAGCGCCGCGAAGTGCCTTACCCCGCGCTTCCGGGGCCTCTCAGCCTGCGATTAGGAGCCATTTCACTGGGGGACATCTCACTCGATCGTGCCGGGCTGTTCTGGGAACTGCCACGCGGCGCGCAGACGCTCGATATCCGGATCGGAGATCTTGCCGAGCTGGCGGGATATCAGGTTGAGGAGAGGACTGTCAGCCTCGGCTCATCATTGGCCATCACGCTGTACTGGCGGGCACTGAACACCAGTCCACTTTCACGCGAGTATACCGTCTTCGTGCACATGCTCAGGCCGGATGGCTCGCTCATTGCACAGAGCGACAGCCCGCCCGCCAGCTATGCCCGGCCTACAACAACCTGGGTTGAGGGTGAGATCATCCATGATACCCATACCATTGAGTTGAGCCCGGCGCTCTCTTACCTCGGCCCGGTGACAGTGGCAGTGGGGCTGTACGACTCACAGACGATCACGCGCCTGCCCCTCGCTGCCGGCGGCGATGCGTTCACCCTGCCAGTGCAGGTTCAGATACGCTGACAGCGCGGGGAGGCGAATCCGGGTATAAACAACAGGCCAGTGTGAGACAGGAGCAGAGTCAGGGATATGAAAGACCGGCGGACGGTGGACGAGCTTTCCATCGACGAACTGGAGCAAATCCTTCGTATACGCAAACGTGAAGCGCGTGCCGAGCGTCTGCGCCATCTGGCCGAAACCGGGCGGCGCCCCCCCGCGTCAGAGGCGCTCGACACAGATCATGGAACAGGGTTGGACACGCCCGGCGGGCCGGGCATTGAGTACGAGTCATTTCTGCAGAATGACCCTCATGAGGGCAGGCCGCGCTCGTTGAGAGACCGCCTGCTGCTGGGGATCGAGGTAGCCGCTGTCATCGGGCTGGTTGCCCTGATCGGGGCCGCCGCGATGACCATTCGTGACATCAACCGCGCTTCCGCGGCGGAGCAAGCGCAGGCCGTCGCCAGCCTGCCCACGCCGGAACCAACCCCTGTCCTGACGACGGTCGTCCTGCCGGGCGGACATACCCCCCCGACGATGCCCGGTGGCGCACAGCCCAACCTTGACGAAGTGCCTGCCTATCTGCGCCCCGTGGTGGAACAGCAATTCGCAGGCCCGGTGATTGTGCCTACACCCGGCCCCACCGCACCGCTTCGTATTCGCGTCCCGGCACTCTCAGTCGATGCGCCTATCGTACAGGGGGACGGCTGGGAGCAGTTGAAGAAAGGTGTCGGCCAGCACATCGGTTCCGCCAACCCCGGAAGCACTGGTAACGTGGTGCTTTCGGCACACAATGACATCTTCGGCGAGATCTTCCGCCACCTTGACCAGCTTGAAGTGGGTGACGAGATCACCATCGAGACACAGACCCGCACCTACACATATGTCGTCAACACCACGCGGATCGTCGAGCCAACCGAGGTCAGCGTACTGGAACAGACCCGCGAGGCGCTGGTGACCCTGATCTCATGCTACCCGTATCTGGATAACTCCCAGCGAATTGTCGTCATTGGCACACTGGTGGAGTAAACTCCCCGCGTTTCAAGGAGGAGAAAGCCATGACCAAGCAGAATGCAGCCCCCCGCAAAGTACCCTCGCGTTTCTCGCGCAGTGCCACAGCCGCACAGCAGCCTGCCGCCGGGCCGGTTGACCTTGCCAGTGAGTACCGCTATGTTGTCGAAGACCTGAAGCGGATTGGCATCATTGCGGTTGTACTGGTGCTGTTGCTGATCGGCCTGTCGCTGGTGATCATACGCTAGGGTGACAACAAAACGGGCGAGAAGGTTCATTCCTCCTCGCCCGTCTGATCGTGCTCTGTCGGGGTGGCCGGACTTGAACCGGCGACCTCTGCGTCCCAAACGCAGCGCGCTGCCAACTGCGCTACACCCCGCTGAACTGCACGCACAGTATAGCCGCCGGCTCCTGAAACATCAAGGTATGCCCCCGTCAGGCGTGTTCGTTACGCCGGGCGCGCCCACCAGCGGCGTAGCGGGCAGAGAAGGCGTCCCGGTAAGGCCTTCAACCGGCGGGAAGGTAGGGGTTGGCGCGGCGGTGGGGTTAGCACAGTCACGCTGGGCTTGCCGGTATTTTTCATCGATCACTTCATCGCTCTGAAGCAGCAGCGCCTCTGCATACTGGGCTTCTGCTCCACAGGTGTCCCCGTTCGCGCTCAACTCATCAGCAAATCGCACATAGGCCTCGAGGAGCCGATCACTCACATCACGGTAGTTCGGTGCGGCATCGTAAATCACCCGCAGGTTGCGGATCGCTACCGGCCAGTTCAGGCCCCAGTATGTCAGCCCGGTCAGATAAAGGTTGGCGAGATTGCGCTCCCCGGCGGTACGATCATCGAGGGGGCGGATAAGCGCTGCCTGGCCAAGCAGGTACAGCCCTTCCTCGATACGATCTCCACGAACATAGGCCAGGCCAAGCTCCTGATAGGCAGTAAACTGCATATCCCTGACCTCCACCTGCCGGTAAGCCGGGTCAAGCGCGATCAGCTCATCCAGCCTGGCCAGCGTACTTTCCCACTGGCCCTCAGCATAGAACGCATCTGCTTCAGCATACAGTTCCTCGATGCTATCGGCTGAACTCGGCGGAATGGTCGGCACGGTCGTTACGTCCGGGTTCTCCGCATTCGCCTGCGCCAGTGCCTCAACCGCACCGGGATAGTCCGGCGAACGCTCAAGCACCCATTGAAATCGCTGGGCCGCAAGGCCATTACGACCGGCAGCCAGGTCATTCAGGCCCAGTATAAACTGCGCATCCAGTTCCGCCGCGGTGGTCTGCGTGGCGTGGATGTTAAGGTCACGCTGCCCGGCCGCCAGTCCGCCGACCGCAGAGACGATCACAGCAGTGCCGAGTGCACAAGCCATGATCCCGGCGAAGATCGCAGTCGAGCCAAACCAGCCCCTGACGCCTTGCGCGGCAGGGAGAGCAGGGGTATCGGGCTCAGGCGGTGGCGTATAGGCCATACGGGCAAATTTCAATCGATACTGGTGATGGGCTCGGCTGCATTATAGCCGCTCGCACACGGCTTTCCCACAGAACATACCGCACGCAGGGCTGGCGATTCACCACCGGCTGCCTGGCTGAATTGCCATCAACAACAACGCCCCGGATGCACCCCGAGGCGTTGCCTGCTGCGCCAGAAAGAACTGTACTGGATCAGTTCACAGAGGTAGATGCCATCGGAGTCGATTCAACCGGCTCCGGTTCCTGCTGCGTGAAGGTCAGCACACCATCCGTGCAGTCGATCACGATCGTGGCGTCATTCTCAAACCGTCCGGAGAGCAGGCCATCGGAGAGCACATCCTCGATCTGGTTCTGTATGACCCTGCGGAGCGGACGGGCGCCGTATTCAGGATCGTATCCTTCGTCCGCGAGGTACAGCCTGGCCGCCTCAGTCAGATCGAGAGAAATGTTGTGCTCCACAAGGCGCTCGTGCAGGCGATCCATCAGCACATCGACGATCTGGGTGATCTCATCTTTGGTCAGCGCACGGAAGATCACGGTCGCGTCCACCCGGTTGAGGAACTCCGGGCGGAAGGTGCGCTGCAGTGCGTCAGTCAGGCGCTTCTGCATATCGCGGTAATCCTCTGTAGCGGATGCATCAGTACTGCGCGGCAGTTCAAAACCCAGCACCGCCCCCTTCTTGATCATGTCCGCGCCCACGTTACTCGTCATAACGATAATGGCATTGCGGAAGTCCACCATCCGGCCCCGTGCATCCGAGAGGTGGCCCTCCTCCATGATCTGGAGGAGCATATTGAACGCCTCAGGGTGCGCCTTCTCGATCTCATCGAACACGACAATGGAGTACGGGCGGCGGCGGATGGATTCCGTAAGCTGGCCGGCATCCTCATAGCCTACGTAGCCCGGAGGCGCACCGACCAGTCGCGCCACGGAGTGCCGCTCCATGAACTCACTCATGTCAAGCTGGATGAGGGCTTCCTCGCTGCCGAAGAGGAACTCCGCCAGCGCCTTGGTCAGTTCGGTCTTGCCGACCCCGGTAGGGCCGAGGAAGATAAAAGACCCGATCGGGCGGCGGGGGTCCTTCAGCCCGGCCCGTGCGCGGCGCACCGCTTTGCTGATGGTCGTGATCGCTTCTTCCTGGCCGATGATGCGCTTGTGCAGGTCATCTTCCATTTCGAGCAGGCGGGCACCCTCCTCACGCGCTAGGCGCGTCACCGGGATACCCGTCCACATACCGACGACCTCCGCCACGTCCTCACTGGTGACCTGTGCATCACCGGCTTCGTCCCATCCGGCGCGGATATCGTCCAGCCACGCCTGGAGCTCATGGCGGCGCCCTTCAAGGGTAGCGCGGTCTTCGCCTTCTTCCAGTTCACTGGCCTCGAGCTTCTGCTGGATCTGCTCGACCTCGTCCTGGCTCCGGCGGACCCGGATGGCCTCCGGTGACTTGTACATCCGGACACGGGCCGCGCTTTCGTCCACCAGGTCGATAGCTTTATCCGGCAGGAAGCGATCAGGAACATAGCGAACAGAAAGCTGTACCGCGGATTCCAGGGCATCGTCCGTGATCCGGAGAGAGTGGTGTTCCTCGTAAGGGCCGCGGATCCCACGCAGGATTTGTAACGTCTCTTCTACGGTTGGCTCTTCCACGATAATAGGCTGGAAGCGGCGCTCCAGAGCCGCATCTGATTCGATGTGGCGCCGGTACTCATCCAGCGTCGTCGCACCGATGCACTGGAGCTCACCACGGGCAAGTGCCGGCTTGAGGATGTTGGCAGCATCCACGCTGCTGCCTGCCGATCCCGCGCCGACGAGCATGTGCACCTCGTCGATAAAGAGGATGCTGTCGGATTGGGTGAGTTCATCAATCACCCGCTTCAGACGCTCCTCGAACTGACCACGGTACATCGTCCCCGCGACCAGCGACCCCACATCCAGCTGCAGGACACGTTTTCCAAGCAGCGGGCCGGGAGTTTCACCGGCGATGATACGCTGCGCCAGCCCTTCGATAATCGCGGTCTTCCCCACACCAGGCTCACCGATCAGGGCCGGGTTGTTCTTGGTGCGCCGGCTGAGGATCTGGATGACACGCTCGATCTCATTTTCCCGCCCGATAATCGGGTCGAGCTTGCCTTCTTCGGCAAGCTGCGTCAGGTCGGTCGCCAGTTGATCAACCAGCGGGGTCTTCTGGCCGCCGGGGTTCCCACTGCCGGGACGGGCGGGCGCCGCTGACTGGCGCCGTGGCGTTGGCGGCGGTGAGGTCGGGCGGGCAGGCGGCGTCGAGGGATTGTCCTGCAGAGCGCGGCGCGTCTGTTTGCGAATCTGGTCCGGTGTGATGTCGAGGCTCTGCAGAATATCGATCGCCGTGCCTTCGTTGTGGCGTACCAGCGCCAGCAGCAGGTGTTCCGTGCCGATATAGTGGTGCCCCATCCGGCGGGCTTCATCAACCGCCAGTTCGAGAACCTTTTTGGTGCCCGGCGAGAGGTCAAGGCGGGCAAAAGGCGCGCGCTGCCCGGAATGCGACATCCGCTCCACCAGCGCCTCGACTTGCTTCAGGTCGAGGCCAAGCTCACGCAGGACACGCCCCGCAACACCACCATCTTCACGCATCAGGCCGAGCAGAAGATGCTCTGTGCCGATGTAGGAATGCTGTAACCGCTCAGCTTCTTCCTGTGCCAGAATCAGAACACGGCGAGCGCGCTGGGTAAAACGCTGCATCTTGTCGGGCATGTTCTACGCCCCTCCATAACTCATTAAATGCCCACGATACCGTCAACGATACAATGCGAAATCGTCACCAGATATTGGAGGATCGTACCTTATCAGGGGTGATTGTGCCAGAGAGGCCAGCCTGGAAATACGGTCAGGTAAGCTGCATGACACGGCTGTATCCGGCAACCTTCAGCACCCCGGAAAGCAGAAACGCCCGGCAGGCTGCACGGGCGTGACAGATGCCCCCACCAGGACTCGAACCTGGGCCTCAGCCTCCGGAGGGCTACGCTCTATCCTCTGAGCTATGGGGGCGAAACTGTGTCATATTATACCGCTTTTTCAGATTCCTGCGAACGTCACGCAGCACCGGGCACGCCTGTTCAAAGGCAGTACCTGGCCTTATCACCGCTCAATCTCCTAGGTTGACTTCAAGATTCCGGGCGGTCTGAATCCAGGGATGATCATGCGGCACGACTTTACGCTTCCCTGCAACCTGCTCCAGCGGCACCGCTATGGCATCATCGCCCCGTGCCGCCACCAGTACCCCGGATGTTCCCTGTTCGATATAGTCCACGCAGGCTGCGCCCAGACGGGTCGCCAGCAGGCGATCCGCAGGTGAGGGTGTACCACCACGCTGCAGATAGCCCAGTATCGTCAGGCGTGACTCCAGCCCCGTCATTTCTTCGAGACGGTGGGTGAGACGGAGCGTATTCCCTGTGCGCTCGACCTCGATCTCTGCCAGCCGATCCGCGGCAGCTTTGCGCTTCTCTTTGTCCTCAGCGCCCTGCTTCCGGGCTTCCAGTTTCTGCACCTCCCGTGCCTGCTCAACCGGCATCGCGCCTTCAGACACAGCCACTATGCTGAATCCCTTGCCCTCGCGGCTGCGCTGGACGATCGACTCAACAACCTTCTCGACCTCGTAGGGTATCTCCGGGATCAGGATCACGTCCGCCCCCCCGGCCAACCCGGAGCCCAGCGCCAGCCAGCCCGCGTTGTGCCCCATGATCTCCACCACAATGATCCGGTGGTGGCTGTGCGCGGTGCTGTGCAGGCGATCAATCGCCTCTGTAGCGATGTTCAGGGCGGTGTCGAAGCCAAAGGTGACATCCGTCATTGCCACGTCATTATCGATGGTCTTGGGCAGCGTCAGGATGTTCAGCCCATGCTGCGAGAGATGATAGGCGTTCTTCTGGGTACCGCCCCCGCCGAGGCACACCAGTGCATCGAGGTGATGGCGCTCATAATTTGCAATGATGACGTCAGTCATGTCCAGCAGCTTATCACCGATCGGCATCTTGTTAGGCTTGTCCCGGCTTGTCCCAAGGATTGTCCCTCCCACGGTGAGGATGCCGGACAGGTTCGCTCCATCAAGCCGCACAAACCGGTTCTCCATCAGGCCCCGGAAGCCATCACGAAACCCGATCACATGCCAGCCGGCACTGATGGCCGTCTTGCCCACCGAGCGGATTGCCGCATTAAGTCCGGGGCTGTCACCACCCGCTGTCAGTATTCCGATCACCTTTGACATGAGTCCTCCGGGGTCAGGATGCAGGATCGGGCAGGGGCCCGAACATGGCTTGCGAGCCAAACATGGCTTGCGAGCCAAACATGGCTTGCGTCAATCGATCTTCAGGGCCTCGCTGGTGCGCCGCAGCGCATCCATGTGAGCAGTGTCATTATAACTCAGCAGGACACCCCCCTCCTTATAGTACTGAAGCCGGGAGATGGCAGCATTTCCCATCCGGAGCTGCCAGCGCGTCTCAATCGGCATACGCAGGGTCAGCAGTACCAGCATCTTGAGCGAGCCACCATGTGCCGTGATGACTACCCGCTGGCCACGATGCCGTTCGAGTATCTCGTCCAGAAAGACGCGGCTGCGCCGGGCGAACTCCTCAGTGGTCTCACCGCCCGGTGGCACCAGTGGATCGAATAGCCAGTAGTCCAGCATGGACGGTCTCTGTGCCTTCAGCGTGGCGAAGGGCTGGCCTTCCCATTCACCGAAGTACAGTTCACGCAGGCGGGCATCGGGTACGATTGTCATGTGCTGATAACGATTCACGGCCTCGGCGGTCTGTATGGCACGGCTGAGGTCGCTGGAGTAGAACGCGTCGAAGCGCTCATCTTTCAGACGCAGCCCGGCCTGCTCGACTTCTGCCAGCCCGGCGGCGTTCAGGGGGATATCAAGCTGTCCCTGACACAGGCCCTGCAGGTTCCAGTCTGTCTGGCCATGGCGAACCAGGGTGAGATGCGTCATACAGGCTCTTTTCTGTGGTAAGCGCGCCCAATCGGCGCATATATCGACAAGTATAGTCCCGCCAATGGGGGATCACAGGGCTATTGCGCAGCGCCGTTCGCTCAGGCTACGCTATGACATAGACTGGAACAGGGAGAAACACGCATGGCAGAGACAAATCCGGCAGAAGAAGGCAGTTCCTCACGGGCGCCAGAGACCACGAGCAGGGTGGGCGGCTCTAATCTCCTGCTCATCGGAGGGGCGGCGGGGCTTATCGTCGCCATAATCCTCGTCGCTGTGTCGATCGTGGTCGCACTGAACCAGCGCAGCCAGGCTGCCAACGGACTAAGCCTGCCACCGGACTACGTTCCACAGGTGGGGGCAACACTTCCCACCGATTCAGGCTTGATTCCAGCCCTGCCACCGGATGTCGAACTGCCTGATGGTTTCCCACCATTACCGACCGACGAGCAGAGTGCACAACTACCGCCACTCGCGTTGAACAACCTGCCCCCCGGCGTATCACCCGTACAACTGCTGCTGACGAACCCTTCACTGATTCTGGGGAACCGCCTGCAGGAGATCGCCGTCTGGCTGAGCTGCGTGATGTCTGCTGCGGCGCTCACCCTTTCGATCATCACCTTCCGCCGCACGCGTCTGCACAGGTCAGGCGGGGAAGCCCCTCCTCCGCCACGCTAACCGGTGTTCTTCATCCCGGCAGCGATCCCGTTAACGGTTGCGAGCACCGCGTCCAGTGTGCGGGCATGCTCCGGGCTGCCCGGGTCAAGCTGGCGAAGCTGCCTGATCAGCACAACCTGAATGAAGTTAAGCGGGTCAATGTAAGGGTTACGGCGCTCAACGGAACGCTTCATGACGGGTGTTGCGCTGAGTAGTTCGGCCTCACCAGTGATCTGGCACAGCCAGCGGCTGACCCGCTGATGCTCCGCGCGGATCGCTCCGAAGATGTCCTCCTTCAGGCGCTGATCCTCCAGTAGTGGTGTATAAAGTTCCGCGATCCCCATATCAGCCTTCGCCACGTCAAGCTCGACATTTTCCACCAGCGCCTGGAAGAACTTCCATTCCCGGTACATCGTCTGCAGTCGCAGCAGCCCATCTGTGCGGGCCTCACAGTAGCGTTCCAGCGCCTCACCGATGCCATACCAGCTCGGCAGGAGGGCACGGCACTGCATCCACGAAAAGATCCACGGGATCGCGCGGACAGCCTCGAAGCCACCGGTACGGCGGCGGGGTGGGCGCGACCCGATCTTGAGCTGGTTGAGTTCGTTAATCGGTGTAGCCTGCTGCCAGAACGTGAAGAAGTCCGGCGTCTCGTAGACCAGCTTGCGATAGAACTTCCGGCTCAGTTCTGAAAGCTGCTCCATCGCCTCACGCCATTCCGGGCGGATACGCGTAGTCGAGGTATTAGCGACTGCCAGCAGGGCTGCGTGCAGCACCTGGTTAAGATGGCGTTCCGCGATCGCGCGGTTGCTGTAACGGAAAGCGATCACTTCTCCCTGTTCGGTGATCTTAAGCCGTCCCTGCACCGAGCCGGGGGGCTGGGAGAGGATCGCGCGGCCTGCCGGGCCACCACCGCGCCCGACGCTGCCGCCGCGCCCATGAAACAGCTCCAGCGAGACGCCCTGCTCGGCACACAGCCTGGTCAATGACTGCTGCGCGGCGTAAAGCCCCCATGTCGAGGCCAGCAGGCCGCCGTCCTTGCTGCTGTCGGAGTAGCCGATCATGATCTGCTGGTGCATCCCGCGGATCGTCAGATGGCGGCGATACTCGGGGTTTTCAAGCAGAGAAGTCACAATGCCGGGCGCGCCCCACAGATCATCGATCGTTTCAAAAAGCGGCACAAGGTCAAGGGCATCCTGTACGCCCACCTCATGTGCGAACAGCAGCATGGTCAGCACGTCACTCGGCGCCGTGGACATACTGGCGATAGCGGTATCGATGCACTGTGGCCCATGCCGCCGGTGTGCCTCAGCGATCATGCGCCAGGTCTCGATGACCGTGTTCGTATCCTGTGAGAAGCGAGGTGTAAGCGGGAACAGCGGGCGTGAATTGGCGATCTCCCGTGTGAGCAGCGCCTGCCTCTCCTGTTCCGAGAGGGCAAGGTAGTTTTCGCAGGTGCCATAAGCGCGGAAGATCTCGTCCAGCGCGGCAGCATGCCGCCGCGCATCCTCACGGATCTCCAGTGGAACCAGGTGCAGCCCGAACAGACGTATGCGCCCCATCAGGCTGCCCAGCATGCCCTTCGCCACATAGCGCCCGCGGTTCTGCAGCAGGCTGTGCTCGACAAGCTGCAGATCGGACAGCAGATCGGCGCCCGTTTGGTAGGCATCTTCCGACAGCCGCTGGCGAATCACGGTCATCAACTGG
>JADZAD010000038.1 GCA_020852775.1 Anaerolineae bacterium | reverse complement strand
GACTACGCCGCCCAGATGGATGCTGCTGCTGCCGTGTACGCTGGCTGGAATGAATAGCACCGCCGGGTCCTCTTCAGCACTTGTGCAGGCTGTAAGTCGGTGATCGGTACCCCATAAAATAAGACAACAGTCTGAGTGTCGTGAGCAGGTCGAAAATCCCCACAGCCCAGGTGTTCGAGTCGTGTAGTCCTGGGCTTGCCCCGTTTGAGTGAGTGGACAGCAAGAATGTCCAAGGCGAGAAGCTGTTCAAACTCCACGGGGCAAGCCCAACGTTAAGGTATCGGAAGCAGGGGGTATCCGTTCGCTGCTATCCTGCCGTGTGAAAGACGCACCATAAGTTCCCTTATCGTGCACAAACTGCCTCTTCCACGTTCCTCTCAGGCGCAGACTTATCTGTTTAACGCTATAATACGACGCACCATAAGTTCGGAGAACACGATAAACCACCGGCTGCGACCGGTGGTTTCACCTGGAACTCTTATTCAGTTATCCCTCATCAGATAGCCTGCCGGGCTCGCGGAACCCGCCTGACGTGCGGTCTCACTGGTACTTCACCCGGTTCAGCTTCCACACGCCGTTCTCGCTGAGGAAGAAGAAGCGGAAATAGTTCGGGTAGGCGTTGCAGCCGGTGTCACGATAGTACGTCACAGTGGCCCAGACTTCAGCCTCTGCGGCGGTCTCCGCCTTGATTTGAGCGTCGCTGACGGTGATCCGGCACAGGTTCTGCTCCCGGAAGCCGCTGACATAGTTGTCAAAGCTGTTGTCGTTGTAGTAGTTGCGGAAGTCCTGCGTGACGCTGGCCCATGCCCGCGCAAAATCCTGATTGGTGATGGCATCGAAGTACTCGAAGATGAAGTCATCGGCCTCCGCCACAATCAGGGCGCCAGCGGCACCACTTGAGGCGGGTTGAGGAACGGAGGCGCCGCCGCAGGCCGCTTCGTACTCTGCTCGCTTGAAGAGCCATGCCTGCCCGAGGCCGCTGTTCTCCACGACCAGGAACTCAGCGGCGTTCAGCCAGCCGTTCTGCCCCCGTCCGTTGCAGCAGAACTCGCCGACCGCCATCGGAGTGAAGGGCACACCCAGGCTTTGAATATCCGCACAGGTCATCGTTTCGGAGGGTTCGTCAGAGAGGTAGCCGTACTCCATGCTGTTGCCGAGGAAGTTCGCGGCATACACCGTGACAGCAGCGGTTTCAGCGCCGGATCCCTGAACCGCACCCGCCAATGACAGCGTAGGGCAGGTCTGCGTCACGTCCGTCGCGATGAAGACGATCCCCGCCGGCGGATTCGCCACAGCCAGATCAAGCGCAATGTGATAGCCATAGTACGCCGCATCGGTAGAGGCCTCCGGCCCGCCATACAGCCAGTGAACGGGCGTATCCGGTGAGTAAGCGTACCGGGTCAGCAAATCCTGTAGCTGCGTGCAGGTCACTACCGTGCGTTCAGTCTCTTCCCACGCTTCGGGCTCTCCAACGGCCTGCTGCACATAGCGAATCTGCACCTGAGTGGCGTCGATAATCTGGCCGGGCGCCTGTGATGCCAGGGTAACCTCGGCCTGCTGGATGGCGGGAGCCTCAACCTGGACCACCTCAAGCGCCCGTTCCTTCTGCCGCGCCATATACTCGGTGATGAGTGAGATACACTCCAGCGCGCCCAGCCCTTCGGTCAGATCACCCGCTGCCAGGGCTGCCGCGCTGGTGGTACAGCCGACCAGGCTGATGCCGAAGGCCATATTCGTGATGCCTTCGGGGTCCTGTTCAGCGATGTAGTCCACCACCAGTGAGACCGCTGTGAGCAGGGCGGATGAACAGGGGATCAGGGCGATCGGCCCTGAAGTTGCAGCGGCGAGGGCACAGGCGACCAGCTTGGTCGCCAGAGTGATCCACTTCAGGGTGCGGATCATGCCGCGGTCACGGGCCAGCATGTGGCTGACGTAGACCAGCTCGCCCGAATCGGAGGTTCCACCCGACACCACGGCACGGAGGTCGCTCAATACCGCCGGGTCGAGGGCAACCTGGCGATGCACCTCCGTCACCACGCCGTTGGTCAGGACGGCAATATCGACGGTACTCTCGGTGTAGTTGCTGAAGACGGCGACAGTGCTCTCGTATACCACACGCGCCGGCAGGCCGTCTGTGCCGAAGAAGATCGAGACCACCTCATCATCCGGCGACGTCCAGATCGCCCCCGTCACATTGGCGATGCTGCCGTTGGCGTCCAGTGCCGTCATCGCGGCGAGACGCTCACCGCCCTCGTGAAAGGCGATGACCCCGATACCCGGGTCGCCGGTGAGCGCGGCCCCCACCCCCTGGATCGGGTCGTAGATCTGTCTGGAAGTGGAATCGTCACCCGAATCGGGGGCTTTGGTACTGCCACATGCCGCGAGCAGAACCGCGGCGATCACCGACACAGTGAGACCCAAATGGTCCTTGAAGCGTTCCATCAGACCGGCTCCTGGAGGCGTAACAGGCGTCATCAGAAGACATAGAACTGCCCTGTGCCGTGCCTGGTGGAAGTCAAGCCGGATGTGCAGATGGACTCCAGGGTCATCTATCGACAGTATACGACACTTACGGCCTGATCGGGCCTCTTTTCTGCCGCATTGCCTCTATTCTGAAGCCCAACACACAGACGGTCATTCAGGCGTGTTATTCCCGGTCTTGCCGGTATAATGAAACGCACAATAAGTTTTGAGGGGCGCATGCAGGAGACTGATCCGCTGGTCATGGCTTGGCTGGCGGCGCTGGGCATCAGCCCCCGCACCCTATGGCGCTGGGAGGCCGGGAGATCATCCCCGACGGGTGCGGGCTGGTGCTCCTCTGCCAGGTGCTGAGCTGGGGTGCGGTCAGGTTCCTGACGGATGTTGCGCGCAGCCCCTGTTCAATATGCGAATCTGATCTATAAGTTGCGTGATTTACCCACCACCCTGACCATGATCCGGGTCGAGCACCAACCAATGGGTTGCTTCGGCATATATGGGCTGCGCAGTGAAGCCTAGCGCGCGGTAGAAGGCGTCACCGTGCGGAGTTAGCGTGCGCAGCGTCAGGATGTGAAAGTGCGTTCGACTGTGTTCGATCAGCGTCGCGACAAGCTGTCGTCCTATTCCCATTCGTCGCGCATTCGGCAAGACATACAAATGGCGAATACGACCAATACCGGGTTGATTGAGGTATGGGTCACGATGCAATCCGCCGATAGCGCAAAGTTTGCCCTGCAAGTGTCCGCTCAGGAGCGTTGCACCATCTTGATCATAGCGATTCGCGCCAGACTGGTATTCTTCCCACAACTTCTGAACGAAACCATATCCCTCAGACAGGCTGGCACTCAACAAAGGTGATAAAGCATCATGTGTCAGCAAGTCAACAGCTTGTATATGAGTTCCCATGGCCGTTCCATCAATTATGAAGCCGCTGGAGACACCAGGCGCCGTTGTACCTGGTACGCTCAGGTCAGAGTTCTCTTGTTTGAGGGTACCCCCATTCTGCTCAATTGCCTGGATCTCTTTGCTCTTGTTAGAAACAGTGTCTGATGATTCCTTTGGCGAGTGCTTTGGTCACGGCAGCAGCGCGATCCGGTACTTGCAGCTTCTCATAGATGTGCACCAGATGCGTTTTTACTGTCGCCTCACTGATCTTGAGATGAGAGCCGATCTCCCGGTTAGTGTTGCCCTGTGCGACCAGTTCGAGCACTTCGATCTCGCGTGAGGAGAGCTGATCCGAGGCAGGCGAGGTCATCCGGTTCATCAGGCGGGTGGCGACCACTGGTGCCAGGACTGACTCACTCCTTGAAGCGGCGAGGATAGCGCGGTGCAAGTCGTCCCGCGGGCTGTCCTTGAGCATGTACCCTGTCGCGCCTGCCTCGATGGCACGGAAGATATCGGCATCGGTGTCGTAGGTGGTG
>JADZAD010000037.1 GCA_020852775.1 Anaerolineae bacterium | reverse complement strand
TGAGAGCTATGTGGCGCTCTTCACTGAAAAGGACTTCCTGGTCTGGTTGTGGAACAGCCTGATCATCACCGTGACGGTGTCATTCGTCGGTGTGGCACTCTCCGCGACGAGCGGCTATGCCTTCTCGAGGTGGAAGTTCCCCGGGCGCAACGCTGGTCTGATCTTTCTGCTGACCACGCAGATGATCCCGGCAGGGATGCTCATGATCCCACTGTTCATCCTGATGGTCAGCCTCAAGTTCACCAACACTTATTACGGTGTCCTGTTCGCCTATTCGGTGACGGCGGTACCCTTCAGCATCTGGATTCTGAAAGGCTACTATGACACTATTCCGCCTGACCTGGAAGAAGCTGCAATGGTGGATGGCGCCTCCCGGCTGGGGGCGTTCACCCGGGTGATCCTGCCGCTCTCGACGCCATCACTGGCGATCGTCTACCTGTTTAACTTCATGTCTGCCTGGAACGAGTTCATCATGGCCCGTGTGCTGTTGAAGGACTCCGAACGTATTACCTGGCCGATCGGCCTGTTCAACCTGATCAAAGACTTTGATGCGGAATGGGGAGTCTACGCGGCGTCCGCCGTCCTGATCACGATCCCGGTCGTGATTCTCTTCCTGTTCTCGTCGAAGTGGCTGATTTCCGGGCTGACGCTGGGGAGTGTCAAAGGGTAATTTCGCTGCTCGCAGGAGGAGGCCGTCGAGTCGCCTGCTGGTGGGTTAAGCAGGCGACTCGTGCATTCTATTGCTGGCGTACCCTCCCCCGGCGCGGTTTTGCATGAGCTGCCCAACCCGAATGGAGATGAGACGTGAATCCCGACAGTCGCTATCAACCGCTTTCGTATGTCCGGCTTACTCACCCGGAATGGAGCAGGAGCGCCGTGATCTACCAGATCAACACCCGCCAGTTCACGGCTGAAGGCACGTTCCGTGCGGCGGAGGCACACCTGCCACGCCTGAAAGCACTGGGAGTAGATATCCTGTGGCTGATGCCGATCCATCCGATCGGGGAGGTCAACCGCAAAGGGAGCCTGGGCAGCCCCTACTCAGTACGGGACTATTACGGCGTAAACCCGGAATTCGGCACCCTGCAGGACTTCCGGCACTTCGTTGATGCCGCGCATGCCCATGGCTTTCATGTCATCCTCGACTGGGTAGCCAATCACACCGCGTGGGATAACCCTCTCGTCACTGAACACCCGGACTGGTACGCCCGTGACTGGAAAGGGGAGTTCCACCCGACGCCGTGGTGGGACTGGTCGGACATCATCGAGCTTGACTACCAGAATCCAGCCCTGCGTGAGTACATGACCGGGGCGCTGAAATACTGGTTACGCGAGGCAGGCGTGGACGGCTTCCGCTGTGATGTGGCGGGCATGGTGCCCACCGATTTCTGGAACAACGCCCGCCGGGAACTGGACGCGATCAAGCCGGTGTTCATGCTGGCAGAGTGGGAAGAGCGCGATCTGCACGCCGAAGCCTTTGATATGACCTACGCGTGGACATGGTACGACGCGGTACACCTCGTGACGACCGCCCGCACCGGGCTGTTCCCGCTCTACCGGTACTACTCTCACCAGGTCAAGGGATTCCCGCCGGACGCCTACCGGATGACCTTCGTGAGCAACCATGACAAGAACTCCTGGGACGGCACCGAGTTCGAGCAGTTCGGTGACGGGCTGGAAGCGGCGATCGTGCTGAGTATGACCGGAGAGGGTATGCCCCTGATCTACAATGGGCAGGAAGCCGGGAATGAACGCCGGCTCAGTTTCTTTGAGAAAGACCCTATCGTGTGGCGTGAACACCCCCTGGGCGAGCTTTACCGGAAGCTGATCGCGCTCAGGAAGGAAACGCGCGCGCTATGGAATGGCGCATCAGGTGCGCGGATGATCCATGCCCCGAACACGGCACCGGATTCGGTATTCAGCTTTACACGGCAGGACGCGGAGGCGAAGGTGTTCGTCGCGCTGAACTTCTCCGATCAGCCCCGGACGGTGCAGTTCACCACCGCGCTTCAGGAGGGTGCCTACGTGGAGGCGCTCACCGGCCAGCCGGGGCATTTCAATGCTTCCACGCCGCTCACGCTGGGGCCGTGGGGCTATCGCGTTTACGTCAGCAAAGCATAGGCCGCGGGGTGTACCTGCCGCTGCGACACAACTGGAGGTCAACCACCATGCGCTGGTTCAGACACTATCCTGGCCGTATCGCTCTTGCCATCGGGGCCGCTGTGGTCGTCACCGCGTGTGCTTCCGCCCCGGCGGCTGAGGAGACTTTCTCCGGTGCGCTTCCGCAAGCGACCGCGCGCCCGACAGAAGCACCGGTGCCGCCGTACCCGGACCAGCCGGAACGTGACCGCCTTGACCCGGCGGAGTTCCCCGGCCTGACGCTGGCGGAGGGAAGCGATCTGCCCTGGTGGAATGACCGTGTCTTCTACGAGATCTTCGTCCGCAGCTTCTACGACAGCGATGGTGATGGTATCGGCGACCTGCAGGGGGTGATTGAGAAGCTCGATTACCTCAATGACGGTGACCCGGCAACAGATGATGATCTCGGTGTGACCGGGATATGGCTGATGCCGATCATGGCGTCGCCCAGCTATCACGGTTATGACGTGACCGATTACTTCACTGTCAATCCGGACTACGGTACGAATGACGACTTCAAGGCGCTGATGGCGGCGGCCCACGAACGCGGGATCGTGGTCATTATGGATATGGTGCTGAACCATACCTCGTCCCAGCACCCGTGGTTTCAGGCTGCACAGGAGGGCGACCCGGAATACCGCGACTGGTATATCTGGGATGCGACGAACCCGACCTATCGCGGCCCCTGGGGGCAGGTCGTCTGGAACAGGGTAGGCGAGGAGTCATACTACGCCGTCTTTTACAGCGGAATGCCCGACCTGAACTACCGCAACCCGGAGGTCACTGCGCAGATGGAGGAGGTCAGCCGCTTCTGGCTGGAGGATATGGGGGTGGATGGCTTCCGGCTGGACGCGATCAAGCACATGGTCGAAGATAACCGCATCATGGAGGATGCGCCTTCGACCGTGCAGTGGATGTACGGCTACAACGACGCGGTTGATGCGATCAATCCAGACGCCCTGACCGTGGGTGAAGTCTGGAGCCCGAGCATTTCGGTGGAGCGGTACGTCGTGGACGGGGTGGACATTGCCTTTGAGTTCGACTACGCGACTGCCATCATCAACGGCATCCAGAACCGGAACGCGGACGCCGTCAACCGTGCCCTGGAGACCGTACTGCGAGTCTACCCGGAGGGGCAGTTCGCCGCCTTTCTGACCAACCACGACCAGAACCGCGTGATGAGCCAGTTGAACTCGGACACGAACGCCGCGAAGGCTGCCGCCACCATTCTGCTGACCGGGCCCGGCGTACCATTCATCTATTACGGGGAGGAGATTGGGATGCAGGGTAGCAAGCCAGACGAACGCATCCGCACACCGATGCACTGGACGGATGACTCGGTCAATGCGGGTTTCAGCACAGCACAGCCCTGGCAGATTCTGACCTTCAACGTCGATCGCTACAACGTCGCAGGGGAGGAGGACAGGCCGGATTCGATCCTTAACCGCTACCGCGATCTGATCGCGCTCCGCAACCAGTATGCTGCGCTGCGGCTTGGCAACACGCTCCCCGTACAGGCCGATAGCCCGGCGATCTACTCCGTGCTGCGCTACCTGGATGGGCAGGCGGTGCTGTTGGCCATGAACCTCGCTGAGGAACCTGCCATCGGCTTCTCTCTGTCCCTCAGCGAAGGGCCACTCACTCCCACGCCGGAGGTCAGCCGCCTGCTGGGCAGCCGCTCCGTGCGTGTGCCGGAGGTCACCGGAACAGGAGGCTTCTCGGGGTATGTCCCTGTGTCCCGTCTGAACGGACGGGAGGCCATCGTCATCCTCTTTGAGTAGGGCCAAGCTGCATACCAGTTGCCGCCATGATACTGTAGAATCAGTCATGGAGGTCACTTATGAGGCTGAAAGGTGTGGACTGGCTGCGCCAGGCCCGGCTGTATGGACTTGCCCTGATCGGGGTAGTGCTTGTCACACTCGGTTCTGTAACGCTGCGTGAGGTGTTGACGCTTGCCAACTTCACTATGATCTACCTCCTGCTGGTGGTGATCATGGCTAT
>JADZAD010000036.1 GCA_020852775.1 Anaerolineae bacterium | reverse complement strand
TGTTGAGCCTGTGCGTTACTCCGCCGGTTCAGGGCTGCTGCGCCTGATCAGTGCGCCGATGGCGGAGGGTGGCACGACCATCGTGGGGCGGATACTGCGTACTGCGTGGGAGGTTGTCAGGAAGCCGCTCAACGCCCTGCATCTGCTCGTTACGGCGCGGTGGCCGGAGCGAACCACTATTCTGCTCGTGATGCAGACCGTGGAGAGCATGATCCGTTTACGGCGCGGACGCTCGCTACTGACCGGGTTCCGGCATGGGCTGGTCTCAGAGCAAAGCGCCGACCTCCCTGTGCCCAGCGAAATCCCCGGCGCGAAGGCGCTGGCCCGTGAGTATGCCCGGCGCACACGGGGCTTTCCGGCAGCTGCAGCCAGTGACAGCCTGCTCAGGATACCGCTGACCGCGCACCCGCTGGGAGGTGTCCCGTTTGGCAAGGACGCGGAGGAAGGCGTGATTGGCCTGAACTGCGAGGCCCACGGGCACCCGGGGCTGTATATCATTGACGGCTCAATCATGCCCGCCAACCCTGGCATCAACCCCAGCCTGACGATCACTGCTCTGGCTGAATACGCGATGAGCCAGGTTCCGCCTCGTCAGACATAAGAGCGCTCGGCAGGGGCAGGGCTTCAGCGGGGGCGGCTCACTCACTGTTCCCGCGGGTCTTCCACCGGGAGCAGCAGGCGGAAGGTGCTGCCCTTCCCCGCTGTACTTTCCACATGGATCGAGCCGCCATGAAACTCAACGATGCTGCGTGCAATGGACAGCCCCAGCCCGACGCCCTGCTGTTCGTTCGCGCGCCGGTTAATCTGGCTGAAACGCTCGAAGGCGCGATCGACCTGGGCAGGCTCGATGCCGATACCATTATCCGATACCGTGATCTCGGCAAAGCCGTCCTGACTGGTCGTGTCCAGGGCTATCGTCACGACACCATTCTCGGTACGGCAGAACTTGATCCCGTTCCCGACAATGCGCATCAGGGCGTCTTCGAGGTAGACCTGCGTACAGGGTAACACGACATCATCCGATACGGATACTTCCAATTGAACGTTACGTTCCAGCGCCGTGGGTGCAAGCCGCCGGACGACGTCTTCGATCAATTGGGCAAGGCTGCTCCGTTCCCGGCGGAGGGTGATCTCCATCCCGACCACACCGCTGTCGATACGCACGATCAGCATCAGGTCCTCGACCAGCCGTACCAGCCGGTCGGCGCCTTTCTGCACGCCGTTCAGCATTTCGGTGACCGTCGGATCGTCAACCACCAGGTTCTCCTGCAGCAGGCTGACGTAGCCATATATGTAGGTCAGTGGGGTACGCAGCTCGTGGCTGAAGATCGTGATCAATTCCTGCTTGATGCGCTCTACGTCTGCCCGTGTCACCGTCTGGATGTCGCGCGCCCGCTTCAGGCGTGATTCCACCATCACCAGCAGATCGTCCGGCTCAAACGGCTTGACGAGATACGCGTCCACGCCGAGCAGATTGCCCAGCCGGATATCCCGCGCCTGGCCGCGCGCGGTGAGGAATACGAACGGAATAGGCGTCCAGACCGGGTTGCTGCGGACGGCCTCGAAGAACTCGTAACCATCCATACCCGGCATCATGATGTCGGAGATGATCAGATCGGGCAGGCCTTCCTGCATCGCCCGGAGTGCCTCCTGCCCGTTGCCTGCAGCAATCACGTTGTAATCGTACAGAGAACGCAGATCGGCGACGCCTTCGAGGATCGCCGGGTCATCATCGACAAGCAGAATAGCCGCACGCTGAGAACGGTCTTCTGAGGAGACATGGAGCTGGTTGCTGGGAGTGCTCATGGAACTCTGGCCCTTCAGTGTGGATGCCCGCGTCGCACAACTTCACCCCACTGCCCATTATTACATAGTTCATCCACCATGCAACTGCGTGGCGTGGGCCTTGCATCATGCTAATCGGATAGGTTTAGTACCTTTTGATCTGACAGAACTATTGCGTTCTGTGTTACATGCCGGGACAATATAGATGTCGTCAGGGCTTTCAAATCTCCACCCACCTCCTGTCAACTCTTCGACTCCATCCCGGAAAGCCCTGCCCCTTTTCAGAGCACCTGCGAGTTGACCTGCACGGGGCTCTTTCTTTTTGCCCCGGCTCCGGTGAGTTCACGCCCCTTCCGGGCATAGCGTTGCATCCAGAAAACATGGCTGTGCTATACTGGGCACGTGGTTTCCTGCGCGTGGCCAGTCATGGCCGGAGGATGTTCAGGATGAAAGTCTCCAATCGGCAACTGATCAACAGCGTCGCCCTTGGCGTCGCCATTGTCACCCCGGACGGCCAGATCGATGACATGAACCACGCGCTGCTGGATATGCTTGGTTACGAGGCCGCGGACGTTGCAGCTCTCACGCTGGCAGGCATCTCGGCTGAAGCGGACATCCAGGTGGATCAGAAGGCGCTTCAGGCCCTCACAGATGGTCGCCAGCCGCCTCCCTACATCAAGGAACTGGCGAACCGGGCCGGAGACCTCGTCCCGGTCGAGATCCATGCCGGGGCGATACACGACGGCAAGGGTGACCTGATGGGCGCCGTGCTCACCGTGCGCCCTCTGAGCGAGGAAATGAAGCTGCTTAAATCGCTCCAGCGGCGCAGCATGCAACTGCTGGCCTCGTCCGAAGTCGCCCGGAGCGCGACCCAGATTCTGGACGTCCAGGAGCTGCTCACCCACTGCGTGGACCTGATCCGCACGCACTTCGGCTTCTACTACGCCGCGATCTTCCTGATTGATGACACCGGTGAGTGGGCCTGGCTGCGCGCCGCGACCGGGGAAGCAGGCAAGAAGCTGCTGGAGGTGAACCACAAGCTCGGCGTAGGCAGCCAGTCGATGGTCGGCTGGGTCACGGCGAACAACGCCGCGCGCATCGCGCTGGACGTTGGCGAGGAGCGTATCCGCTTCGATAATCCCTACCTGCCCAGGACCCGCTCCGAAATCGCGCTCCCTTTGCGCGTGCGGGGCGCGGTAATCGGGGCGCTGGATGCGCAGAGCACCAGCCTCAACGCTTTCACCGAAGAGGATATCCAGACGATTCAAATGATGGCCGACCAGGTCGCCATTGCTATTGATAATGCGCGGCTCTTCAGCGGGAAGCCTTCCGCATGACGCGGGTCGGTTTCCCGGCTACTGACCCCCCGCATCGTACAAGGAGCATTGCTGTTCCATGAAGGCTTCTGATGCCCGTGTTCTCGTCGTCGAAGACAATGTCAACAACTACAACCTGATCCTGCGCCTCCTCACGTTCATGGGGGTCGAATACTGCGAGTGGATCAGCAGTGGCTGGAAGGTCGCCAGCGAAGCCGACCAGTACAGCCCGATTCATCTGATCCTGCTCGATATTCAGTTGCCATATGAGGACGGTTTTGAAGTCCATCGCAAGCTGCGCGAGCATCCTTCTTACGCAGGCACACGCATCATCGCCGTGACCGCCAACGCCAGTGAAAGCTACATGCGCCGGGCAAAAAGTGAGGGCTTTGACGGTTTCATCGGCAAGCCGCTTGACCCGGAGCGCTTCCCGGCGCAGGTGCAGCGCATCCTCGATGGCGAGCCGGTCTGGGAATGGCATTAGCGGCAGGCCGGGTCGTGGTATAGTTGTCACAGCACCCCTCGCCATGGGTGAGCACGCGCCTCACCTGGCATCTCTCAGGAGCCCCGTATGCCCACCGTATTCGATAAAACCAGCGCCAGCAAGAACGTAAGGCAGTATGCCACACGTATCGCACCGGGTGAAGTCGGGCGGTACGTACTGCTTCCCGGTGACCCCGACCGCGTCGGGCGCATCGCGGCGCACCTTGAAGGCCCGCGTGAAATCGCCTACAGCCGGGAGTTCCGCACCGTAACCGGCACCTATAAAGGGATCACCGTCAGTGCCATGTCCACCGGGATAGGCTGCCCGTCCGCTTCCATGGCAGTCGAGGAACTGGCAAACGCGGGCTCAACGCATTTTGTCCGTGTGGGCAGCACCGCGGCGCTCCAGCCGCATATCCACACGGGCGACATCATTATCAACACCGGGACGCAGCGCAATGACGGCACCACCCGCGCCTACGTGCCGGAGAACTACCCGGCGGTCGCGGATCACTTCCTGACCCATGCGCTGATCGAAGCCGCCGCCGCGCTGCGCCCGGCACGGGGTTTCGGCCTGCACATCGGCCTGAACGCCTGCGATGACGCCTTTTACGCCGAGACGCCGGAATGGAACGAGCGACTTACCCGCCACGGGCTGCTGAACGTCGATATGGAAAGTTCGGCGATCTTCACCGTGGCGACCCTGCGCGGGCTGCACGCGGCGATGGTCTGCGGCGTATCGGGGAACCTTGTTGTGGCGGATTACGACTATGACGCTGGCGAGAAGGGCAACGAGCGGCTGGTGCAGGCGTGGGAAGACGCGATTACCATCGCGCTGGAAGCGATCATTCGCTATGAAGAGGATGGCAGCCTGCGCGCCGTGCTTGGCAGGGCATGAGCCAGGCGCAGCAGCAGCGAGGCCGCTCTCAACTAGAGCGGCCTCGTTTGATTCAGTAGATCAGCGCACGCCGGATCGCGCCCGCGGGAACGATCTCCCGCTGCGTGCCCCGCCGTTAAACGGCAGCGGCTTCTTCGAGAGGGCCGCCGCCCGCTGTACAAGCTGCGCGGACATGGCATACGGGTGCTCGACGATGACCGGAATCTGCATCTTGATCAGCTTCTGGATGTCACGCAGGAAGGCGTGCTCTTCCGCGTCGCAGAACGAGATGGCGATGCCCGCCGCGCCCGCGCGCCCCGTCCGCCCGATGCGATGGACGTATGTCTCCGGCTCGTTGGGCAGGTCAAACTGGATCACGTGCGAGATATCGTCCACATCCAGCCCGCGCGCGGCCACGTCCGTTGCCACCAGTACCCGCGTCCGGCCCGTCTTGAAGTTGCTGAGCGCCTGCTGGCGTGCCCCCTGTGACTTGTTCCCGTGGATCGGCTCGGCACGGATGCCTGCCTGCTCCAGGTGCTTGACCACACGGTTCGCGCCATGCTTGGTCCGCGTGAATACCAGCGCCCGGTCAAGCGCCGGGTCGAGCAGCAGGTGCTCCAGCAGGTCCTGCTTCTGCTTCTTGTCCACGAAGTACAGCACCTGTTCGATGCGTTCCACCGTCGGCTGTTCCGGCGTCACCGAGACCCGTACCGGGTCATCGAGGATGTTCTTTGCCAGGATCAGGATGTCATCCGGCAGCGTCGCGGAGAAGAACAGCGTCTGCCGGTCGTTCGGCACCGCCCTGACAATGCGCTGCACATCGTGGATGAAGCCCATGTCCAGCATCCGGTCAGCCTCATCGAGCACGAGGTAACGCACGTTGTTCAGCTTGATATAGCCCTGCCCCATCAGGTCAAGCAGGCGGCCCGGCGTCGCCACGAGCACATCGACGCCACGCTTGAGGGCCGTGACCTGCGGCCCCTGCCCCACCCCGCCGAACACCACCGCATGCCTGAACGGCAGATTACGCCCGTATACGGAGAAGCTTTCACTGATCTGGAGCGCCAGTTCGCGTGTCGGCGCGAGCACCAGCGCGCGGATCACCCGCGGCGTGCTGCGCTCCGGGAGCGGGCCGTCCTGTGCCAGCATCTGCAGGATCGGCAGCGCAAACGAAGCCGTCTTGCCGGTGCCGGTCTGGGCGCAGCCCAGCAGGTCACGTCCTTCCAGCACACCCGGGATCGCCTGCGCCTGGATCGGCGTCGGATGGGTGTAACCCTCCGTCTCGACCGCACGCAGCAGCGGCTCGATCAGGCCGAGTTCGGCGAACGACACCCCTCCGTCAGGCACATCACGCGGCGCTACGGAGCGCACCAGGCGCTCAACCGGCGGCTGAATGGCCTCCGGGGCGGCCGCTTCCGGCTCGTCACGAGGTTCGACGGGCCGCGGACGGCGGCGCTCCGGGCGCTCAAAGGGGGCGGTCTGGCGGCGGCCTTCGTAGGCCGGGATAGAACGGTGCTGTGGGTCGCTGCTGCGGCCCAGCAGCAGCGGGCCGGGCCTGTCCCCCGCGGGCTGGATCACGCCCGGACGTGGCGGTTCGTAGGGGCGGCGGGCCGGGCGCTCGGCGGAGCGCCGGGGCGCGGTCGAGCGGTCGCGCTCAGGCTTGCGCTCGGCAGTACGGACCGGGCGCGGGGCGCGGGGCGCCGGCTCATCCCCTTCAGCGGGGCGGCCCAGCCGCATAATCTCAGCGGCAGCAGGCCCCTTCAGGCCGTACTCAATGCTGAACTCCACACGATCGCCTTCCTGCAGGCGGCGGGAACTATCGGGGA
>JADZAD010000035.1 GCA_020852775.1 Anaerolineae bacterium | reverse complement strand
TGACGGCAACAGCTACCACGCGTGTTCGATCTGATATTCAGTCCTCTCTGAGGTTCTCCCAGTCTGGGGAGTTTGTCGCCAGCTTCAACCGGGAGAACCTGTTCATCGAAGTTGCGCCAAAGCGAAACGCCACGGAGAGAGTCTTCCATTTCCTCGATCGTTTTCAGGGCCAGCCCGGCATCATCTATTGTTTCTCGCGCAGGCAGGTCGATGACCTGACTGCTCTGCTGGTCGCAGAGGGGTATTCAGCCCTGCCATACCATGCCGGGCTGACCGATGACGCACGCCGGCGTAATCAGGAAACCTTCATACGCGATGACGCGCAGATCATGGTCGCCACTATCGCATTTGGCATGGGCATCAATAAGCCGAATGTGCGGTTTGTTCTCCACTACGATCTGCCTAAGAGCATCGAGAGCTATTACCAGGAAATTGGCCGTGCTGGCCGTGATGGGCTACCTGCACATTGCCTGCTGCTGTACCGCCACAGCGATGCTACCAGGCTCAGGCACTTCATCAATCAGAAAGATGGGGCCGAGCGAAATGTGGCTCAACAGCACCTTGACGCTATGGTGCGATACGCTGAGGACCAGATCAACTGCCGCCGTAAGCCGCTGCTGGCCTATTTCGGTGAACGCTACAGCGCATCTCACTGTGGCAACTGCGACAACTGCGTCAACGAAACCCCTCAGG
This sequence comes from Anaerolineae bacterium, assembly GCA_020852775.1. Taxonomy (GTDB): domain Bacteria; phylum Chloroflexota; class Anaerolineae; order Aggregatilineales; family UBA3940; genus JADZAD01. Next base: position 5,529 of record JADZAD010000035.1, on the reverse strand, counting down.
TCGATATCACGACTGTGGCTCAGAAGCTGCTGTCCTGTATCGTGCGGACAGGGGAGAAATTCGGCGCTGTCCATATCATTCGCATTCTGCGCGGTTCGGCTGACAGGCGCATCCTCGAACTGGGGCATGATCGCCTCTCCACTTACGGTATCGGCAGGGAACTGGAGCGGGAGCAGTGGCATATACTCGTCCGCCAACTGCTGCAGACAGGTTACCTGGAGCAGGGAGAATACGAGGGGCTTCGTCTTACCCCTGTCGCCCGCCAGGCTCTTAAGGAACGATTGCCTGTAATGGGCAGATTCCCGGAGCGAGACGAGCGTACCCGGAAAAAATCGGGGATGGATGAGGGCAAGAACGAAAGTGACGAAACCCTGTTTGCCCTTCTGCGTGCCCGGCTCAAGCAGATGGCAGACGAGGCAGGTGTGCCACCATACGTTATCTTCTCGGATCGAACGTTGACCGAGATGGCTGCCCGGTACCCTCGTACTGATGACCAACTGCTTGACATATCAGGCATAGGCCGATTCAAACTGCAGAAGTACGGAGGCGCCTTTTTGGAAGTTATTGAGGGCTACTGCCAGCAACATAACATCTCTGCGGAAGTACCTTACGACAATAGATCGGTAAGACGCCGTGTATCAGAAGAACCCGATATAAGCTCACTCTCGGTTGGCGCGGCTTTCGACAAAGGATAGAGCATCGAAAGCCTGATGCAGCGATATGGCGTGACGTTTCAGACTATCCTTCACCATCTTACACGCTACATGGAAACCGGCCAGAGGATGCAGGGCACAGACAGCCTGCTGCGAATGGCAGCGGTGTCACAGGAAGTACAGGCAACCGTATACGCCGCGTTTGATGAACTCGGCACAGCCAGGTTGAAACCTGTATTCGATCGGTTGAATGAGCAGGTGAGTTATGATGCGCTGCGCGTGCTACGGGTGTGCTATCTGAACCAGCGCGGAGGGTAGGTAGGGGACGCCTGAAACGAAAAACTCCCCGGAGGTAAGGGGAGTTCAGACAGCGGTATGGACCTGAAGGGATTCGAACCCTTGACCTCTACAGTGCGATTGTAGCGCTCTCCCAGCTGAGCTACAGGCCCGCGGAACACGCAGCATTCTATCGCTTCAGGAAGGCAAAGTCAAGCGTTCAAGCGCCTTCGATGCGCGGGGACATTGAAGTTTGCAGCCGGGCAGGCTATACTCTTCGCGCCTCATCTGTGGCACTCAATCCTTCACGCTGTCTGACCTGTGCAGCCGTGCCGTAATGGCTCTGCCGGGGGTGATGACTGCGGACGAACAAAAACGGAGAGAACTGCATATGGCTACCGTCTCAATGAAAGCGCTCCTGGAAACAGGGGTACATTTCGGCCACCGCACGCGCAAATGGAACTCGAAGATGAAGCCCTTCATCTTCGCTGAGCGCAACGGCATTCACATTCTTGACCTCCAGCAGACGCTCAAGGCTGTGAAAGACGCGGCCCAGCTCGTGACGGAGCATACCGCTCAGGGTGGTAAAGTCCTGTTTGTCGGCACCAAGCGCCAGGCCCAGGAAACCATCGCGCAGGAAGCGGCCCGCTGCGGCATGCCGTATATCAACACCCGCTGGCTGGGTGGCACGCTCACTAACTGGCGCACCATCCGCAGCCGTATCGATTATCTCAAGTCGCTCGAAGGCCGCCGCGACCGTGGTGAGTTTGACCTACTGACCAAGAAGGAAGCACTGAATCTGACGGCGCAGATCGAGAAGCTGAACGAGCGCCTGGGCGGTATCCGCACCATGTCCAGCCTGCCGTCGCTGCTCTTCATCGTTGACGTGCGCCGTGAGCATACCGCCGTACATGAAGCCAACATCCTGAACATCCCCACCATCGCCATGGTGGACACCAACTGTGATCCGGACAGCATCGACCACGTGATCCCGGCCAACGATGACGCGATCCGCGCGATCAAGCTGATCGCCAGCGTCATGGCGGACGCCGCCCTGGAAGGCCGTGCTATCCGCGCCGAGGAACTGGGCGAAGAGGAACTCGAGGCTGTCCCGGATGCATTCGACTTCTCGAATGTCGATACCGAGGAATTCGCGGATGATGACTATCTTGGTGAGGCCACGCTGGCCAAGCTCAAGAGTGGTGATCTGAGCTTCGAAGAAGCAGCTACCAGCACCGAGGCCCCGGCAGCAGCGAGTCCCGAAGCTCCGGTCGAAGCGGGCAGCGACACGACTGAAGCATAAGCGCCTGCCCGATGCAGGCTTCACCCGTACAATAAGGGAGTTTTCTGAATGGCTATCACTGCCCAGCAGGTTAAAGAACTGCGCGAGCTGACCGGCGCCGCCGTGCTCGACTGCAAGAAGGCCCTGGAGGAATACCAGGGTGATTTTGAGAAGGCAAAAGCCTATCTCAATGAGAAGGGCCTCGCCAAGGCTGCCAAGAAGGCCGGGCGCGCGGCAAATGACGGTGTGATCGAAACCTACACCCACCCCGGTGCGCGTGTCGGCGTAATGCTCGAGCTGAACTGCGAGACTGACTTCGTCGCCAAGACCGATCAGTTCAAGTCATTCGCTCGTGAACTGGCGCTGCACATCGCTTTCGCCAACCCGCTTTATGTCTCGCAGGAACACATCCCCACGGATGCTCTCGATGCGGTACGCGCGGAATTCCTCAAGGACGCAAAGGCGCAGGGCAAGCCGGACAATATCACTGAGAAGATCGTCGAAGGCCGCCTGAACAAGTACTTCGCCGAGGTCTGCCTGCTCAGCCAGCCGTTTGTAAAGGACGATGAGGTGACCGTCGGCTCGCTCGTGACCAGGACAATCGCTGAACTGGGCGAAAATATCCAGGTCAGGCGATTTGCCCGCTTCGCTCTCGGTGAAGCAGGCGCCGGTGAGGCGGAAGAGTAACCCTGTTACCCACGAAGGGGATTAGAAATGGCTTCTAATCCCCTTTCTTTTGCCTCGCGCGCGGTTGACGTAATCCCTGCGACCCTTCAAGCACAGGAGGAAAGCTCTTGACACAGCTCAGCGGCACCCCCAGGTACCACCGGATCATGCTGAAACTCGGTGGTGAATCTCTTTCAGGCGAGAACAGCTTCGGGATCGACCCGGTAGAGGTGGCTTTCATCGCCAACCGGGTCAGGACGGTCAGAGAACTGGGTGTTGAGGTCGCGCTGGTGATCGGGGCCGGTAACCTCTGGCGAGGCAACCGCGGCATGGAGGCCGGAATGGATCGGGCGACCGCGGACTACATGGGGATGATCGCGACGGTGATGAACGCGCTGGCGCTGCAGGACGCACTGGAGCGCATTGGGGTGACCACCCGCGTGCAGACGGCTATCGAGATGCGTTCCGTTGCGGAGCCCTATATCCGCCTGCTTGCAATCCGCCACCTGGACAAGGGCCGCGTGGTGATCATGGCGGGTGGAACAGGCAACCCGTACTTCACCACGGACAGCGCGGCCGCGCTGCGTGGCAACGAGATCCACGCGGATATCATGATTAAGGCAACCAAGGTGGATGGCGTCTACGACTCGGATCCTAAACGCAACCCTGACGCGAAACGCTTTCAGCGAATGACCTTCATGGAGGCCCTCAACCTGCGGATTGGCGCGCTTGATCTCACTGCCCTGTCGCTGTGCATGGACAACAACCTGCCGATTATCGTGCTGAACCTCTGGGAAGAACTGATGCTCGAACGCGCAGTGCTGGGCGAAAACGTCGGCACGATCATCTGCTGACGCATAACCGCTGAAAATCAGGAGGGCCAGCAGGTCGCACAGACCGCCGGCCCTCTTTTGTGTTGTGTATGTCCCTCTCAGGAGAGGGTGAATGTGCCGAGGATTTCAATGGCGTTCTGCCCGGCATCGTTGGTAAAGCTGAGGACAAACGTCCTTCCGTTGGATGGGATGAAGAGCACGATCAGGCCTCCGGTAGTGGTTGCCTGTGAGCCGGGATACTTGCCGATTGACGCGGCACTGGTCGTGTAGGCCTGACCGGGCGCTTCGACCGCCATGACCGCGGGGATCAGCGCGGAGACGTTTGTCCCGTCAAGGGCGAGAATGAAGCCCTTGCCACCCCCCGACCCGGAGGCGAAGCGGACATCTTCGGTTGCTTCACCTTCCCATTCCCATTTCCAGCCGTTGAACACTGTGACGGTATAGCCCTCGTTGCTGTTGTTGAAGGGCAGCACCGGGGATTGCGGATTAAAACGCACCACGTAGCGGTAGTTCGCGAAGTAGAAGAACTCACCCTGATACCTGGCACGCAGTTGAATGAATTCCATTTCCTCTGCCCCACCGCCTGGCCACTGTTCAGCAGGCGGAACGCGCAGCGCGATCTGGAACTTCCCCTCCGCGTCGGTTGTGATGGCCTGTGCGGTTGGCCCGGTCGGCCCATCCGTGGGGCCCCAGTGCAGCGTGACGCCCGTATTGGGCTCGAAGCCCGTCCCATCCACGACGACCACCTCGCCAGGCATACCGAGATCCGGGTTCATTGAGATGCCGGGGCCGGACACGGGCAGGGCGGGAGCAGCGGGGCCGGTCGCGGCGGCTGATATCTCAGTCGGGGCCGGCAGTGCCGTCGGTGCGGCGCTGGTTCCGGTCGCCTCCGGTGTCGCGGTGATGCCGCCTTCCAGGGTAGGCGAGGCCGTCAGCGTCGGAGGGCCGAGCGGGCTCTGTGTGGTAGCCGGAGGGAGCGTCGGGGCGAGTTGCAGCGCTGTGGCGGTAGCCGCCGGGGGCGTTGCGGTAGGCGGTTCTGGCGTTTCGGCTGCACCACCGAACAGGCTGCACCCGGCGAGTATCAGCACCAGTATCAGCGGGGACATCAATCGGATTGTTTGTCGAAAGCTCTTCATACTCTCACTTACCCGATACAGATGGAGGAAACAACACCTGTCCCGATTGTACCGGATAAAACCACAGTCGGGCCGAGATGCGCCTGCCATCTGAATATCATCATTCACGCTCCAGCCAGAGTGTCACCGGGCCATCGTTATGGATCTCGACCAGCATGTGCGCACCGAACCGCCCGGTAGCCACCGGGATGCGCTGCTCGCGCAGCAGCGCCGCGAAGCGTTCAACAAGCGGCTCTGCTGCCTCCGGTAAGGCGGCCTCGATGAAGGAGGGGCGGCGCCCCTTTTCGGCGTTGGCGTAGAGCGTAAACTGCGAAATAACCAGTGCCGAGCCGCCGACGTCAAGGATCGAACGGTTGAACTTACCCTCGTCATCCTCAAATACGCGCAATCCAGCGACTTTCTGTGCCAGCCAGCGAGCCTGCACCTCGGTGTCGTGGTGCCCGACCCCTACCAGAATAGTGAAGCCGTGCCCGATCGAGCCGACGATCTCGTTTTCCACACTGACGGATGCCTGCCGGACACGCTGAATCAGGAGACGCAAATTGAACCCCCTGGCAGTCTATTTAAGGACGAATTCATTTATGGCTGCTATCAGGATGACCAGCGCCGGTATTACTATCGACGCCACCAGAAGCAGGACGGTAACCTGACAACCGTTCTGCCCGCGAATACTCTCATTCATC
>JADZAD010000034.1 GCA_020852775.1 Anaerolineae bacterium | reverse complement strand
TGCAAGCGCAGGGCGCGGCGATCCGGCTGGGCGATGAGCGGCTCGATACTGAACTGGCACCACTGCTTGGCCGCCTGCTCGATGACCCGCAGGCGCTCAGGCGCATGGCTGAGGCGATGGCCTCGCTGAGGCGCCCGGACGCGGCGCGGCGGGCTGCCGACATTGTGGCTGACGTGGCGAAGAAGGTGACGTGATTCCCGGTACGACCTGTGACCTGCATTATGGCGCTCCTGACCGGGGGTTAAGCCTGTGATCGAGCTTGCCGCGATCTTCTGGATAGGCGTACTGGGTTTTGGCGTGATCGGCCTGATGCGCGGCTGGGTGCGCGAGATTCAGGTGACGGCAGCAGCGGTGCTGGCGATGTTCATCATCGAGCAGATCAGCCCGTTCGTGTGGCAGGCGCTGGTAGCCCGCACCCCCGCGGAAATCCTTGCAACCGACCCGCTCGGCACGCTGCGGCGGCTGGTGGTCTTCAAGTCTGCCGTGATCATGGCCTGCGTCTTCTTCGGCTACCAGGGCCCGGTGCTGATCACCTGGGGCACGGGTGGGCGCGTCAACGCCAACCGCATCCGGGAGAACATCCAGGAAGGCCTGCTCGGGCTGGCGGTTGGCCTGCTCAACGGCTACGTGATCGTCGGGGCGCTGTGGTGGTACCTGCATGTCTCACAGTACCCGTTCCCGTGGATGGTCAGCCCGCTGACCTTCCCGGATTCCTCCAGCGCGGCGCTGATCGCCTTCCTGCCGCTGCGCTTCCTCGCCAGCCCGTGGCTGGAGATCCTCGTCGTGGTCTTCTTCCTGATCGTGATTGTGATCCTCGTGTAGAGGATCCATAAGCACAAAGAACGCTTCAGGCCGCGCGTGAAGACCGCCCTGAGACGTGATGTTCTGCGCGCGCAAAAATCAACGGCCCTTGCTCTCTACACGCGCTCGCGGATGATCGCTGCCAGCACCGTGAGCACCTGCTCGATCTCCGCTTCAGAGTTGTAATAGTGCGGAGAGAAGCGCACGCTCCCGGCGCGCACGCTGACGTCGATGCTGGCCCGGTTCAGTTGCTCCATCAGCGCCTCACTGGGGATGTCCGGGTGGCGGAACGTGACAATCCCCGACTTCTCCCCGGCGCCCCGGTAGCTGGTGCACTGGCAGCCGATCTCCGGCAGGGCGGCGCAGAACTGGTCGGTCAGGGCGAGCACGTGCCCTTCGATCACCTCCGCGCCGAGTTCCGTAATCGCGCGCAGGCGGGCCAGCAGCCCGTACAGGCCGATACTGTTCTTCGTGCCGGGTTCAAAGCGGCTGGCATCAGGCAGCAGTTGCTTGTCCTTGACGAAGATGAACGGCTCACGGAAACTCAGCCAGCCGATGCTGGTGACGCTGACCGCCTCAAGGGCGCGATCCGAGAGGGCCATGAAGCCGACCCCGAAGGGCCCGAGCATCCACTTGTGCGCCGCGACAAGCAGCACATCGACGTATGAGCGGGCTATGTCCAGCGTCATCGCCCCGATGGACTGAGTGCCATCGACCACCAGCAGCACACTGGAATCCCGGCAGAGTTCCCCGATCGAGCGAATATCGCACTGAAAACCGTTGTAATACTGCACCTGGCTGAGGGCCACCACGCGGGTACGCCTGTCGATGAGCGGACGGATGGATTCTGGCAGGATGCGGCCCTCAACGGAAGGGATGTGGCGCAGTTCGACGCCGCGATCCGCCAGCGCCTTCCATGCGAAGTAGTTCGAGGGGAACTCGTTATCAGGGACGAGCACGTTATCGCCCGGCTGCCAGCCCAGCCCGGCGGCGATCAGCGACACCCCGTGCGATGTGTTCTGCACCCAGGCGATGCGGTCGGGCTGGCTGTTGACCAGCCGCGCCGCCAGCGCGCGCCCTTCAGCGAACACCGGCTCGGAGCGCGCCCAGGCGGAACCCACATCATACACGAGGTCGTCGAGGCACTCCAGCACCGCCGCACGCACGCTCAGCGGGACGGGCCCGACCGCAGCGTGGTTCGCGTAGATGCGCGACTGAACGATCGGGAAGTCACGGCGGATCTGCTCCAGATCGAAGGCTGGCATGGGGGCCTGTCCCTTCTGTGGCTGATGGGAGGGAATTTCACATAGAGACTCGCTATGAACCAAGCTTCCGCTCGATCAAATCCCAGCGATTCTCATATTCGCTGATATCCCAGTTGGTGTAGGGCGCAACATACGGTGGCAACGTCACAGCACGCACTTTGTTGTCAACATGAGCACGCCCATCTCTACCAGGCTCCTCTAGCCAGCGATGATGGATTTCATGTACATTCCGAGCCATCACGTCTGCCGGAATGACATAGTATACGAATTGCGAGTTGCTGTCCCGCTCCGGGATTCCAGCCAGCACCCAGAAGAAGTCCTCCGTGTAAGGCTTCTCTGCCTTACGACCAACGCTGCATGTTCGATTACCAGGAACGAACGACTTGACCTGAATATGGACAGCTTTTGTGCCTTCAGTGTTGCTGCAAAGAATGTCCGTGTTGGGGCTGTTGCCAAGGGTAACTGCGGCAATGTAGCCTCGGCGGCATAGTTCGCCCGCAACGAAGAACTGACCTGCATTGCCTCTGGTACTCTTCTCTTTCTGCATTAGAATCCTCCGCCTATGTAAACGATGACATAATTGTAATGTGGCTTAGTTGTCACCTGCAATATAGTCCCGGGAATCCCCTCTCTCACACCTCGGCCATGCTGAGCGTGAAGGCCGGGGTGCCGGCGAGCTTCCAGGCGAGGGCGAGCGCGATCACGGTGTCGTCGTGCAGGCCGGGCGGTGCGCCGTAGCGATTGCGGCCTGAGGGCAGTGTCTGGTAGGTGTAGCTCTCCAGCTCGCCCAGCAGCACCTCGTCGGGGAGCAGGCGCAGGTCTCCGCACTCGATGCCCAGCACCAGCGACTCGATCAGCGGCGGCTTGCTGAGCGCCGTCATGCTGAACGGGCGCACGGGCAGGCCCTCCCGCTGGAGCGCCTCGATGTTCGGGCCGCCCATCGCGTTCTCCTCCGCCAGCGCGAGGCTCACGCCCCAGCCGCGCAGCAGGGCGGCGATCCGCGCGCGCTGCAGCGCCCATTCGTCCCCGCTGAAGCGATCGAGCGCCACCAGCGCCATACGGGTTGCGTCGAGGATCGCCACCGCGGTGAAGTCGTTGGCCCGCCCCCAGTCGATGCCCGCGACGTACCGGTGTCCCGGCTGAGGGGCCGCATCCACGGGCGCGGTCGCCGCCCGGCGCACCCCGCGGAACACCTCTCCGCCATCCTCGAGGAACTCTGCCTCGTATTCCTGCCGGAAGATGCGCTCCGGGGTCAGGGCACGCACATCGGCGATTTCCTCCGGAGCGATCAGGCCGTTGGCGCTGGTCGGGGCGCGCCACGCCTCCCAGTCATGCGCCAGCGGGTCAAGCCCGCGCTGGAAGGCGTGATAGAACCAGTTGCGCCCGCGCGGCGTCGAGATCATCAGCGCCCTGCCACGCCGATCCGCGAGCGCCGGGCGCAGCACCGCCTGCCAGACGTACTGCGAGATGAACGCCGCTTCGTCCACGATCACCAGGTCGAGGCCGACCCCGCGCAGCCGGTCGGGGGCATCCGCCGACTTGATGCTGATCGAGCCCCCATCGGGCAGGGCGAGGTAGCGGGCCGCTTCCTGTTTGACCAGCCCGTCCGCGCCCTCGAATGCCTGCTTAAGCGCCAGCCACGGCTCGAAGGCCATGTTGTAGGTCGGCGCGACCCACCACACGCGCCGCCCACGGCGCATCGCCTCGGCGGCGAGGTACAGGCCGAGGGTCGTCTTCCCCCAGCGCCGCCCGCAGGCCACCACCTTGAAGCGGGCGGGATGCGTGGCGACCCCGGCCTGGTCCGGGCGCAGATCAGGGATCGCGGGCGGGCGCGGCTCGATGCCTGGCAGCATAGTGACTCCTCAGAGAAACGGTCGGGGCCGGGTGACACGGACCCCACCTCTGCTGGGGCTGGCCAGCAGAGGTGGAGCGAAGGGGGTGCGCGGCTCGCCTTCCGGCTGGTGGCCGTGCGGGCGGCTGTCGGGTCAATTGAGGCGGGGGCAGGGGCTTGTCGCCGCCTGTTCCACGCCACCTCTGTCTGTGGTGCACCCGCGCGGCGCGCGCTTGTTAGAACATCGGTTCTATTTCTGATCATAGCGTGAACTTCACAGCCTACCAGCCCCTGCCATTGATCATCCGATCAGGCGCGGGTTGGAATACACAAACCATTCAGCCTGGCGCGGGGCGGATGTATACTGGAGAAGACGCGAGGAGAGGAAAATCGTGGGGCACAACTTCCGGCACCTGGGGTACAGCCGCAACCCGTTCGGTGCGCTGACCGCCGTGGAATGGGAGGCGGTAGCGGTGCCGCCGCTGGCCCTGCTTACGCTGGCGGAACGTGGGTTCAGGGCGTTGCAGGTGATCGCGGAGAAGGGGCGGGGCAAGACCACCGCGCTGCGCTGGCTGGCGGCATGGGCACGCGCCGACGGCCTCAGTGTGGCCTACGAGCGCATCCCGGAGGAGGCTCACAGCTTCCGTACCCGGCTCGATGCGCTGGGCCTGTTCTGCCTCGATGAAGCGCAGCGCCTCGACCTGCCGGGTTGGCTGAACCTGCTGGGGGCGGCGCGGAATGGGCTAAGGCTGGCGCTGGGGACACATGCCAGCCACGAATGGACCTTCCGCTTGTTCGGGGTGCCGGTCGAAACGCTGCGGCTGGAGGAGATCGCCAGCCGCGAACACCTGCGGGCGGTGCTCGACCGCCGGCTGGAGGTCTTCGCGCTGGGAGGGAGCACCCCCCGGGCGTGGATCGACCCGGCGGCGGTGGACTGGCTGGCGGCACGGCACGGGGCCGACCTGCGCGCGATCGAGTGGGCGCTGTACGAGGCTTTCCAGCAGGCGGAGGGGCCGATCTGCGTGGATGCCAGCGCCGCACAGCGAGCCTGTCGCTGGATGCAGCAGGACGGCATCACATAACCGGCGCTGATCAGGTGCTATCTTCCCGTGGTTGAGTCGAAACCGCTCTGAAAGGAAATCCTGTTGGACATCCCACCTTTCCCCTGCCCGGTCTGTGGCAGCCCGTTCAACGGGCGGATCATCGTCCATGAGCGCTCCGCCCGCGGTGAGACCGGCATACAGGCCTGCTCTGCCTGCGGACTGCATATCACCTGGCCGCGATTACCGGACCCGCAGGGGGAATACCACAAGGAGGACCGGACCCTCTGGGAGCGCAAGTACGGCGCGATCGCGCAGGGTGCGCGCCTGCACGACCGCCATGCGAATTACCTTGAGGAAGTCGCCCTGCTGCAGCGTCTCGTGCCGGGTGGGCGTGTGCTGGATGTTGGCTGCAACGCGGGCTGGCTGCTCGGTTACCTGCAGCAGGCCGGGGGCTTCACCCCCGAAGGTCTGGAGCCGGGCACCATGTTGGCCGAGATCACGCGGGAGCGCCTTGGCGTACCGGTACATAACACCACGCTGCAGGCGCTGCAGAACCATGACGGCGCGTTTGACGCGTTGATTGCCACTGACGTGATTGAGCACGTCCTGCCCGAAGAGGCGCTGACCTTTGCCGGTGCGGCGGCGCGTCTGCTGCGGCCCGGAGGCTTGATTCTTGTGAAGACCCCGAACCGCCCTTATACGTCGGCGAAGAGCGAGCTGATCCAGCTGATCCCGCCATCCGTCAGGCGCTGGATCATCCTTGGGCGCGACGTATGGGATTCCAAAGAGCATGTCATTCACTGGGATCCGAGGGCGTTGGCGCGTCTCTTCGCGCGCTGCGGATTTGAATCGGTGATGACGTTTGTCCCGCGACCGGTGCAGACGGCGGGAAGCCCGGCACTGGCCCGACTGCTGCGGGCCACGCTCTACCGCGCGGCGCTCCTCGCGGGTGGGCGGCGCAGGGTGCCGTTCTTCGCGCAGGACATCTTCTTTGTTGCGCGTAAAACGACCTGAACCAAAAGAGGGTGATGATGAATGCAGAGGACGTGATCGCATACCTGGGCCTGGAGCCGCTCCCGGTGGAGGGCGGGTACTACCGCGAAACCTATCGTTCGGCGGGGCAGGTGCCGGGTTCACACAAACCCTACGGGGGGGCGATCTATTACCTGCTCACCGATCACCCGGACAGCTTCTCGGCGCTGCATCTCCTCCCGACGGACGAGATCTATCACTTCTACCTCGGTGACCCGGTCGAGCTGCTGCTGCTGCATCCGGGCGGGCGCAGTGAGCACGTCACACTGGGGCAGGATATCCTCGGTGGGCAGCGCGTCCAGTTCGTCGCCCCGGCAGGTGCCTGGCAGGGATCACGGGTGGCGCCGGGCGGGCGCTTCGCGCTGATGGGTACGACGCTGGCCCCGGCCTACACTCCGGAAGACTACACCGGAGGCGTCCGCGCCGACCTGATGGCGTCCTACCCGGCGGAAGTGGAGCTGATCCGCCTGCTGACGCGGGAATGAGAAGACGGTCTCCAGTCTCCAGTTTCAAGTTATTGGTTGCCGGTCAGAGATGATGTATCGGCTCCCTGCCCTGCACGTTCAGGGTTAGGGTCAGGTGCGCCAGAATCCTGCCGCATAGAGCGCCACGGTGATCACCCCGTAAGCCACCTCACTGAAGCCGATCTGCGTGGCGCGCAGCCTGCGACGGTACTTCGAGAGGCCGATCGTCGAGCGAACCGCCAGCAGAATCGTCGCGGCAATCGCCGTCCAACCCACCAGCCCGGCGAAGGCCAGGCCGACGGCCCCCACGATCGCGGTGAGGTGGGCGAATGCGGGCAGGCGTTGATCCACGGGCTTGCCGCGCTCAACTTGCAGGCGCGCCCGGACGTAGAGGATCGCCGGGAGGCCGCGCGCGAGTACCAGCCCCCACAGGGCTGAGGCCGGGAGCAGGCTCCAGCCGCCAAGCAATGCCAGCGAGACGGGCAGCAGGCCCAGTGCCGACGCGCCGGCAAGCTCCGCGAGCAGGTCGCGGGAACGGGTGCGGGAGTTCAGCCAGACCTGTGCTGCGGCCAACGGAACGGCCAGCCCCAGCGGCAGCAGGAACAGCAGCGAACCATTCTGCCACGCCAGCAGGACGGACGCAGTGAACGCGACGCCTGCGCCCAGCAGGTAGCCGGCAGCGAAACGCTCCGCGTAGGGCGTGCGCGGGAGGCGCTGCCCGCGGAAGCGATCCTTGAAGGCAAGCCTGAGCGGCTGGTGCGCGAGGAATGCCAGCAGCGCGGCGATGCCGAGTAGCAGGCCCGGCCAGGTCGGTGCCAGTACCAGGCCCAGCACAACAGGCTCAAGCAGGAAGGACCAGCCGCCGTGCTCGGTGGGCAGGGCAACGGATCGCAGATTCACGGAGGGGGCTGGGCCGCCCAGGGAGAGGTCATCAATCATCGGGGCAGTCTCTTCATTGAATAAAGCGGTTCAGCCGCCTATTATACCCGGCCCGGCTTCAGGCGTTCACGCAGGCCGGAGGCCGCGGCGAGCAGCAGAAACAGCACGACCGCGGTCGCGTTGAGCATGCCGCCCCACTGGCGCACCCCGTTCTGCGCGAACAGGTCTCCGGTGACGCGCAGCAGCACCGAGGCGTGCAGCAGGCCGAGCGGCAGGTAAAAGGCGGGGCGGTATGGGATGGCGATGCCCATCGTAGAGGGCAGGATCAGCGAAGCATGGCCGAAGATCATGGAGATCACGAAGCCGACGAAGACCGCGTGCAGCATCGCGTCATAGCCATACCCGGCGACCTGCCCGCCGAAGGCCAGCATCAGCAGGCCGCCCGCGCCCAACCAGCCATACCCCGCCAGCAGGCAGAAGGCGATAAAGCGCGTATGCCCACCTGCCCGCACGGTGCGCCTGGCGATGTCGAAAAAGAGCAGCCACGCGGAAAAGCCAAGGTAGGCTATACCGACCAGCCGCACCCCGGCATCGCGGGCGAAGACCAGCGTTACCAGCCCGGCGAACAGCACCAGCGAGGCCACACCGAAGAGTGCCTGTGCCCCCGGCGGGATCCGCGCCACGCGGGAGAGCTCCAGCCGTTCCCCGGCGATGGTCAGCACGAGGAAGGCCATCCACCAGTGTGCTGCTACGTAGATAGGTTGGCGCAGCAGCCACAGCGCATTACCCGCCAGCCAGCAGATCGAGCCAGCAAGCAGCGCGGGGGCGTACAGGGTGCTGATCAGCGTTGGGTGCTGGCGATAGAAAGTGGCGAAAATCAGCACAAGAACCAGGCTGCCAAGCGTGATCATCGCCTGGCTGAGTGGAAGCCCGGCGGGAGCGCCCAGCCCGAAGGCCAGCAGCAGCGCCCCCAGGCCGCTCAGAAGCGGGGCAAGAAAAGCCCAGCCCCGGCGCAGCGCCACCGCCCGTTCGATGGCGATCACGGTACCAAGGAAGCCACCGGTCATGAGCGGGCCGTGCCCGCCAATCAATGTACCGCTGGCGAGGGGCAGAACCCAGCCCATACGGGCCAGCCCGCCCCACATCGCGATGAGCGCCGCGGCCCCCGCCAGCAGGATCAGGGCGGCCTGCGGTGGGACACGCCGGGACAGGGAGTCCATTGATCTGTCCATCCCTCAGAACATCAACAGCAGCATGCGGACTTCACTGATGGCGAAGACGCTGTGCGGCAGGTTCGGGGGCATGTAGGCCCACGCCCCGGCCTTCGCCATGTGCTCTTCCTCACCAAGCTTGAGCTTTGCTTCGCCGCTCAGGATGTGTATGATCGCGGTCTTCGTTGAGGTGTGCTCGGAGAGTTCCTCTCCCGCGGCGAAGCCGAAGATCATCGCCCGGGCGGCTTCCCCGGTGTGGAAGGTGCGGCTGACGATGCTCTGCTCGGGGATTTCCCCGGTCAGCGCCAGCAGATCAGGGACGTACTTCACGGTTTCCATCTTCCGTTCCTTTCATAGCGGGCGTCACAGGTTGCCCGATTCGCTCAGTGTGTCACAGATCGCACGTGCCCACGCCTCCACCTGTGTGGTGTACTGCCCGATACCCCCGGCGATCACGTCCGCGGTGGTCATTTGCCACGCGGCAGGGCGGGCGTATCGGCCTTCCGCATCGGGGCGGGCGGTGATGGAGTAGCTGCGCCTGCCGGAGTCAACCGCGCGGGCAGCGTCCCGGCGCACCGCTTCAGGGGAGGCGCCTGCACGTACAAAAGCGATTAGCAGGCGTTTGGCCTCCTCAAGCCCCTCCGGGGAGTACAGTGCCGGGTGCTGCAGGTGGAAGCACAGCACCATCAGGTGGTGCACAGCGCCCAGCTCTGGGCGCTCGGCCTCCCAGTACAACATCTGGTGGAAGGCCTCGCGGCAGGCAGCGCCGGCGGGCCACACCGCGCCGCAGGCGGGGCAGATGCTCACCCGGCGGCGGCGATCCGGCTGATACGGATGCGCCATTCATCCGGCCCCGGCACCAGGTAGGTCCACTCGAACTGACCGGTGCGCGTCAGGCCGAACTGGTGATACAGCGGCAGCGGATTATGCGTGTTCACCAGGATCAGCGAGTCGCCTACCGCCAGCGCGTCAAAGCAGTCAAAGATCGTCTTGTGCCGGATGGAGGCGTCAAGGCTCTGTGCATCAATCGTTTCAACATCCATGTATTATTTCTCCTCATGTGTTACCGCCGGTGGCAGGGCTACCGGCTTGATACGCGGCCAGGTGTGCAGGGCGAATGCCAGTACCGCCGCAGCTTCCGCCAGCCGACCGGCCAGCACCAGGAGGTTCAGGCCGGGGAGCAGATAGCCGGTGCACACGGCCAGCACGCCCGTATTGATCAGTACGAAAGCCGACCAGGCCATCTCTGGCCTCCGGCGGTTCGTGTCCCAGCGCGGGAATATCCAGTAAGCGATGCCCATCGCCAACTGCGCCATCCAGCCAAAAAGCTGAATGTCGATGTGCAGCGGCAGCAGCCGCCACAGCCAGGGCAGTACAGGCAGCCCCTTATTGAACAGCATCAGCGCGCCGAACAGGAAGCCCGCCCCCATATGCAGGAGCGCAGCGCGGATCATCAGCGTACTCAGGCGGGGCATCGATCAGCGCTCTCTGACCCGCGGCCAGAGCGCCGCGACCGCCGCCCAGCCGCCTGCCAGTTGCAGGAGTGCGGAGGCGACCAGCAGCGGCCCGCCTGTTGTGATGCCCGCTGCCTGCAACGGCTCCCCGATGGCGCGCAGCATCAGCCCGGTATTGAGCAGCCCGAAGGCGGCAAAGAACAGGCTATCCCGCCCACGTGGACGCTCGCGTGAATGGCGCGGAAACATCCAGTAGGCTACCCCAATGATCAGGTGCGTGACCCACCCCACCATCAACAGATGGAAGTACACCGGCAGCAGGCCAGGCACAACCGGCAGTGTGGCGATCGCCGCAGGTGCCACCACCAGCGCCCCGGCCAGAAGCGCCAGCACAAGATAGAGCAGCCCGGCCCGGATGTACCAGCGAGTAACGACAGGCATCAGAAAGCGACCTTTCCGAGACGTTTGAGCAGCGCCCGCCACAGGGCGCGGCGTAGATAGGTGCGCTCGTGGATCGTGGCGCGCAGAATCCATGGCTCTTCACCATTGTTCTCGAAACCGTGCTCGACGTGCGCGGGCACAAAAACCGAAGTCCCCGGCCCGGCGTGGATCGCCTCAGCCCCGACGAAGATCGTGCCACTGCCCCGCAGGACATCAAAGACCTCGTGCTCGTGGTCATGATGATGGCGGCGCAGGGCCTGCCCGGGCAGAAAGCACAGCAGACAGCCGGAGAATTCCTCTTCCTGGAAGAGCGGGATGTTCGTGAGTGGCGTTTCGTCGCAGCGAAGCATCGCTTCCAGGTTGAAGACCTGTGCTCGGCGTTTCAGACGCCCCTTTGTAACGCCTCCGTCATTCGCTGGCAAGATAGGCCTCGATCACGTCCGCGACGATGCTGGGATCAGTCTGATAAGCGAAGCTGGCGACCAGGCCACCCACCGGGTTCACCAGATAGGAACGCGTAGTGTGCTCGACATAGTACGTCTCGACCGAGCCCTCCTCGACACGGCGCCGGTAATACAGGTTGTAGTCCCCGGCAACGCGCCGCAGTGTGTCATCATCACCGGAGAAGCCGAGGAAGTCCGGGTCAAAGTGAGCGAGATACTCATGCATGACCGCCGGCGTATCGCGGAAGCCATCGACGCTGATATAGATGAAGCGCACGCCCTCGGCCCGCGGGCCAAGTTCCGCTTTGACCCGCTTGTAGTCAAGCAGCGTCATCGGGCAGAAGTCCGGACAGTGCGTGTAGCCGAAGAAGATCACCAGCCACTGCCCGCGCAGATCGCTCAGGCTGAGGGCTGCGCCGGTGCTGGCTGGCAGCGTGAAATCCTGCAGGGCGAGCGGTGGGCTCACTGGCTCAACGGCATCCGGGTACATCAGGGCGATGTGTGGCACACCGGGCTGCTGCACGGGTTGAACCGAAGGCCCCTTTCGCATCGCGGCAAAGACAAGGCCGCTGGCTGCGATCAGCACGACCAGTGCCGTCAGGGGGCCAATCCAGGGATTGCTGCTGTGTGTGCGTAATGCGCCAGGCGCCATGTCTTCTATCCTTACCTTTTCCCTGCACCCTTCCTCACTCAGACGAGGCAAGGGTGCAGGGAAGGCTGCTAATCGCTAACGGCTAACCGCTGATTGCTTTCTCAGTGCCCGGCGCTCTCCGCAAGGCCCTCACCATGGAAGATGTCGGGGTTCTCGTCACCTTCCGCATAGAGGTACCCGGCCAGCCCGCGCTCAAGACGGCTGAGAGAGTGATCCACGAGGATGTAGCGGCCCGGCACATCGAGGGTGAACTCGACCATCGTGGCGCCGCCGGGCGGGACCAGCGTGGTCTGCACGTTGGTCAGTGCCGGACTGGTAAGCGATGCCTGGTCGTAGACCCGGTCGAAGATCTCACCGATTACATGGAAGGACGAGACGAAGTTCGGGCCGCCGACACCGAAGAAGATACGCACTGTCTCACCGACATTGGCACGCAGGGCGTTCTCGTCGCTGGTCAGGCCACCGGCGGCACCATTGAAGACGAAGTACTCCGGCTCCTCATGCGAGAGCTTGTCGGCGTCAAAGTCAAGGTGACCGGCGGTGCCGAACGGCTGCACGGTGTAAAGCTCACCCTGCATGACGTAGAACTCGCGGTCAACCGGCGGAAGGCCGCCTTCCGGCTCAACGAGGATCAGGCCGTACATACCGTTCGAGATGTGGTGCGGGATGCTGGAGGTGGCACAGTGATAGACGTACAGGCCGGGGTTGATCGCCTTGAAGGTAAATACGGTGTGTTCACCCGGCTTGGTCTGGGTGAAGACCGCGCCACCACCGGGCCCAGTCACCGCGTGCAGGTCGATGGAATGCGGGAAGGCGCTGCCGTCGGCGTTCTTGAGCGTAAACTCGACCGTGTCGCCCAGGCGCACGCGCAGCATCGGGCCGGGTACCTTGCCGTCAAAGGTGAAATAGCTGTAGGTGGTGCCATCGGCAAGCTGACCGGTCACCTCGATGGCGGTCATTTCGATCCGCAGCGTCTGCGGTTCGCGATTTCCAACCGGGGATGGGACGTCCGCCGGGCTGCGGATAATCGACACGGCATTCGGATCAGCCGGGGCCGCGGTCGCAGCGGCGGCTGGCATGGCCGCACTGGCACTGGCCAGTGCGATCGGGTTACCGATGGCGACCTCGCCGGTCACGCGGAGTGTGCCCTGCATCCCGGCCTGCTGATGGCCAGGCACGGCACAGAAGTACAGAAAGTCGCCGGGGGCGGTGACCTGGAAGATGACTACTGCCTGTTCATCAAGGGTCATCAGGTCAGGTGTTGCGACGCCGAACTCGGTGATATGGAAGTTATGCATGATCGGGTCACCGTTGATCACGGTGATCTGAACCACATCGCCGACTTCAGCGTCCAACTGCGGGTTAATGACGCCGTCAATGTCGCCCCCTACGCCGATGAAGGCCATCGCGGGCTCTGTACCGATGATCGTCTTGAGCGTATAGCTGACGGTGACGTCGTCCACAGTGGGGTTTGAGACGACCTGCGGCCCGGCAGCAACAGCGGCTGCGGTTGCCACAGATGCCTGTGACGTGTTTGTCGGGTAAGGCATGCCCAGCCCGGGGTTGACCTCGGTTGGTCGGGTTGTGCAGGCAGCTATTGACATTACCAGTACAGGCAGAAGCAGCCAGAAGCTGATCCTGTCGAATCGAAACGGTTTCATTGCGCTCTCTCCTCTGGATTGGTTCCCGACACGGAGCCGGGGCGAAGGTCATCCGCGAGGCAGATCAGGAAGGGCAGGGCAATCGCCTCGACCGGGCAGGCGTCCTCACAGGCTGTGCAGTACGTACAGGCATCCGGTACTGCAAGCACGGCTTTCCCACCCACCATGCCGAGCGCGTCCACCGGGCACAGGGTGACGCAGTCACCACAGCCGGTACAGAGCGCGGAATCGATCCTGGGCAGCCATTGCGAATCCTGAGTCTCGCGGGTTGAATGTGTCATGTAACGAGGATACGCCGCCCGGATCGGGCGTGCATTGACGGTGATCAGGAAACTTGATCCAGATCAAGTTTACGATTAATCTGGTCTGCAATTCTGAATCAGGAAATGAGAATTGGCAGCTTTACAGCAGGGCGATAGCGTTCAGGGCGCCGCGGTCGAGGATCACGATCCGGTGGCGGTCGAAGCGGATAACGCCCGCCTCCTGGAACTTCGCCAGCACCCGACTGATCGTTTCCGGGGTGGTGGCGAGGTGGGCGGCGATAGCAGCACGGGTCACGCCCGGGCTGCTCAGTGAGGGATTCTCGGCCTGGTTGAGCAGGAAGCGTGCGATCCGGGCGTTGACCGGATAGAGCGCCAGTTCCTCGATCTGTGCGGTCAGCGAGCGCACCATCTGGCCAAAGTGCTCGGCGACCCTGATCGCCATACCGGGGTGGCGCTCCATCATCCCACGCAGCACGCTGGTCGGCAACACCCAGCAGGTGGTCAGTGTCAGGGCAACGGCGTTCGCGGCATTGGTGCCGCCGTCAAAGGCGGGAATATCGTTGAACGAGTCTCCGGGCCCGAACAGCCGCAGAATGTGCTCTCCACCTTCCGGGCTGTAGCGCACGATCTTCACGCTACCGTCCTCCAGCAGCCACAGCCCGGCGGAAGGTGCACCCTGGGTGAAGAGTACCTCATCCGGGGAGAAAGCTCGGCGCGTCGCAGTGGCGGTCAACTCGTGGAAGGAAGATGCGTCCAGAACGTCAAAGCACGGGAAGGCGCGGAGACGCGAGTTCAGATAACTCAGGTCTGCTTCGGTCATTCGTCAATCATACCCGACAAACCAGGTTAAGTGGAATTCATGGCGTAACCGCATGGCGGTCGGGGGCCATCACGAAACGCTCGTGATAGGTAATCTCCTTGAACGTCCTGCTGCGATCGACATGCACCGTGATCGCCCAGATGATGTTGATATAGTGCCCGGCATAGCTCCATGGCGCTTCAGGCAGGGTGAAGGCGAAGTCGACCGTCTGCGGGGTGCCGCCCGTCATCACACCCTGATAGGCGTCTATCTCCTCAATGGTCTGTGCGTCACGGTCGCCCCGGCCTTCGGTGAACCACTCGAGCCTGATCCAGACGTGATCGGCAGTGAGGTCTTCCTCGACGGTGATTTCAGCCTTGCCACGGATCGCCGCCCCGGGGATGAAGCACATCACACCGTCGCGGACTTCACCGCCTGCCAGCCCGATCCGCACCTGTGCATCGATCTTCTTTGCGAACATCATGCTTCTCCGTCTGCTGGCTGTGCCGCCTCTGCCTCACCGAAGCGTTCCGGCAGCACCTGAAGCGCATATTCCTCGTGGTAGTCGATCCAGCCTTTTACCTTCACCTGCGCAGTGACGAACCACTGCAGCGCGTTATGCCCGGCGGGCAGCGTGCTCACCGAGCGCGCCATGCCTTTCACCCAGTCGGGTACACCATCAGGCAGGGCCGTGTCCACGCCGGTGGCCCCACGCATCGCAGCCTGGTCCTGCATCCTGTCAAATGCGGCCTCGGCGTTGGTGGGGGCGGAGGCGGCAGCCATGCGCGCCTTGATCGCCTGCAGGTCACCTGTCAGGCCCCAGTTGTGCATCCCGTTCGCCGGGATGCGCATCCGTACTTCCTGGAACAGCCGACCACCGGGCTGCAGGCTGCGTCCGGGGTAGCGCTGGGTATCCACGACATGGTCATACCGCACGGTGACTGTATCGGTGCCGCTGCGGTACTTTGCTGTCTCGCGCAGAAGCAGGATGAAGGTCATCTCCTCGACTTCGGCAGGCCCTGCGGCCTTCTGTTCATACGTCAGCGTGAAGGGCTGGCCCACCCGCAGTGTTTCCACGTCGAGCGTAGCCCGAGGCGCTTCGAGCTTGAGCCGGCGCGCAGCGAAATAAGCCGCGCCCAGCCCACCGAGAAGCAGCAGAGGCAGCACCACGAACAGGATCGGTGAAAGGCAGCCCGTGGGGATAAAGCCGAGCACCATGCCGTCTCCGCCTGAGAACAGGCCGGTTACCGCAAAGGCGAGCACAGCCCCGCCAAAGAAGATGAACGGCACGAAACAACCGGCCCGGCGCATAAAGGGCACACCCCCGGCGACCCGCCCGGATGATTTTAATTCATACACAGTGGACTCTCCCTGTGGCGCGGACGAACATGTCCATTATAGCCAGACTCGCATGGGAGGGTAGCGGTGGCAGACATCTTCCCCGCGCGCCACGCCTTATGCTACAATGCAGAGACGTACCGCGCATCACCACACCAGAAGGGAACCCCATGGCAAACCGCAACGAGGAGATAGTCTACCACCTGCATCTGCGCAAGGGTGATGTGGGCCGCTACGTGCTGCTCCCCGGTGACCCCGGTCGCGTGCCGCTGATCGGCCAGTACTTCGACAACCCGCAGGAGATCGCCTACAACCGTGAGTACCGCACGATCACCGGGACGCTGCTTGGTGAGAAGGTAACGGTGACCTCGACCGGTATTGGCTGCCCATCAACCGCGATCGCTGTGGAAGAGCTGCGGATGCTTGGCGCGGACACGTTCATCCGCGTGGGTACGTCTGGCATGATGCAGCCGTTCATGCAGCAGGGAGACGTGATCATCACCTGGGGTGCGGTACGTGATGAATACACCTCGCAGCAGTATATGCCGTTGGCGTTCCCGGCGGTGGC
Organism: Anaerolineae bacterium; assembly: GCA_020852775.1. Taxonomy (GTDB): domain Bacteria; phylum Chloroflexota; class Anaerolineae; order Aggregatilineales; family UBA3940; genus JADZAD01. The sequence continues at coordinate 2,797 of JADZAD010000034.1, read as the reverse complement.
CGACGTGGACGTGACGCTGGCGCTGCGCCAGGCCGCGCAGAAGCGCGGGGTGCGCTATCACGTCGGACTGACACAGTCGAAGGACTCGTTCTACGGGCAGCATGAGCCGCAGCGGATGCCGGTGGGGCGCGAACTGCAGGAGCGCTGGCAGGCATGGATTCAGGGCGGGGTGTTGTGCTCGGAGATGGAAGCTTCGACGCTGTTCGTGCTCTCCAGCGTGCTCAAGGCACGTGCCAGCGGCATTATGATCGCGGGGGGTTCGCATCAGGACCTTGACCGGCTGCTCGGCACGGCGGTAGAGGCGGTGAAGATCATGATCGAGCGGGATCGTGCCGCGCAGAACTGATATGCCACATTCCCTCACCCTGACGCCGCTGCCAGGGCAGTACGCCGTGTGCCAGGCTGAGATCGGCGAGGTGCCCGAGTGGGCGCTTGGCGGAGACCTGTTCTCGGTGACGCGCACCCCGGCTGAACTCTCGATCGTGTGTGCGGAAGATGACGTACCACCGGGTGTGAAGGCCGAGCGCGGCTGGAAGGCGCTTCGGCTGGAAGGCCCATTCGAGTTTACGCTGACAGGGGTGCTGCTCGCGGTGCTCTCGCCGCTGGCCGATGCTGGAATCGGCATCTTCGCGCTCTCGACGTATGACACGGATTACGTGCTTGTCAAGGCGGAGCACCTCGTGATGGCGGTAGCGGCGCTGAGAGGTGCAGGGCACAGGGTAGCGGGGAGCGAGTAGCTGTTGGCGATTAGCTGTTAGCCAAAGAAACCCTTCCGTCTGGATGGCGTTTTGCTCCCTTCCCCTCGACAGGGGGGAAGGGCTGGGGATGGGGGTCTGAGGTCTGGCCCCACCTCTGCCCCTTCCCGTAGCCGGGGAAGGGCTGAAAGACAACTACACGTGCATCTATCAGAATCAGACCGTTTATTCTGACTCCTTCCCCTCGACGGGCTGGCTCCGTAGGAGCCGAAAAGGGGTGGCACACTGGAGACTCCTCATGACGAACGAAACTTTCTACAGCGTGATCATCACCTTCCAGATCAAGGCTGAGAATCTTGACGCATTTATTGCGGCGACGCTGGCCAACGCCCACGGCACCCGCACCACTGAGGCGGGTAACATCCGCTTCGACTTCTACCAGGATAAGGCCGATCCCACACGCTTCACGCTGGTGGAGGTCTACCGTGACGAGGCTGCGCGGGACGAACACTTCGCATCGGCGCACTTCGCGGTGTGGAAGGAGGCTACCGCGGAAATGTTCACCGGGGAACGCGCCGTCCTGCAGCAGGTTGCGCTGTCCGTGGAATAAATACTTGCAAGGAGGTTGCGATGTTCACGTGGTACGTGGATCTGCACGTCAGGCCAGAGCGAATCGCGGAGTTCAGGCAGGCGATAGTCGAGCATGCCACGCATACCCTCACCGAGCCAGGGGCGGTGCGCTTCGACGTGTTCCAGCAGCATGACCAGCCGTCGCATTTCATCCTGATTGAAGTCTACCACTCAGAGGATGACCTCAAACGGCATATGGAGACAGATTACTTCCACCAGTGGCGCACACGCACCGCGGGCATGTTCGAGCCAGCTACCGCCACGCGCTTCGAGTCCATTCACCTGACCGGGCAGAAAGTGCCCGGTTCATCCGCATAAGGAGGCTGAACCCCATGGCCGTCGAGATCACTCCTGAAATCGATGCGTTCCTCAGGCAGGTACATATCGCGCGGATTGCGACCGTCAGGCCGGACGGCCGTCCGCATGTCGCGCCGATCTGGTACCTGTGGCATGACGGCGCGATGTACTTCGAGACGATGTACTCCACCGTGAAGGGAAAGAACCTGAAAGCCTACCCGTACCTCGCCGTGACGGTGGACGTGACCGGCGGCGGGATGCGGAACAAGCTGGTCGTGCTGGAAGGCAAGGTCGAGCTGATTGAAGACAAGGACGAAGTCCGCCGGATTACCGAGCAGATCTACATCCGCTATCTTGGCAAGGAGGGCCTCCTCGCGCCGACACCGCAGGAGATGCTCAAGACCGATAAGATGGTCATCAAGCTCGTCCCGGAGCACGTCTTCCATGATGACACGCTTGAGCCGCCGTTTATGGCGGCGCTCTGAGACCCGCGCTGACTATCCGGGGAGGCTATCGACGCCTCCCCGTTTCTTTCCGGGAACCCGGCCGTGCCTCCGATCGTCTGATTTGTGGGTTACAATCGTTCACAGAGCAGGGGGAGAGGACGGAAGAACCATGAGACTGACCGTGAATACCGCTGTGCTGGCCGTGCTGGCGTTGCTGCTGGGTGGGTGTGCGCCCGCGGAGACGCCCACACCGGGAACCGTTAAGCCGCTGGCCACGCCAACGCCCCCAGCCACGCGGGGGGAACCTGCCATGATCGCCGGGGAAGCTGCGGTTGAGAGCGTAGAACTGGCCTTTCTGGAGTCGTTCCCGCTGCAGATGCGGGCGACGATCCGCGGGAACCTCCCGGATGCCTGCACCTCGGTCGGGCCGATCGGGCAGTCACTGGAAGGAAAGGTGATCACCGTCACTGTGGCCACGGTGCGCCCTGCGGATACGATGTGCGCCCAGGTGCTCACGCCATTTGAGGTGAGCGTACCGCTTGAAATCGGCGGGTTGGCAGCAGGCGACTACACCGTGGCGGTTAATGGCGTCGAGGAGACCTTTACGCTGGCGGTGGATAACGTGCTGCCACCCGTCGCGGGGAACGCAACGCCGGGTGTCATGACGGCAGTGCCGACGATTGCCCCGACACAGGCTGAGGCTGGCGCGGGGGCCGGGAGTATGGCGGC
>JADZAD010000033.1 GCA_020852775.1 Anaerolineae bacterium | reverse complement strand
TCCACAGCCCTTACCGCTGGATCGCGTCTCACGCATTGCGCTACCGGCTCTTCGTTGCCGGGACGCTGCTTGGTAAGCTGGGCAGCCTCGCCGCCTATTCAGCCGCCCCGGTGTTCATCGGACAGGCCGCCGAAGCGATCATCAACCCGGCGCAGGCTGCGCCAAACGCCCTGCTCTATGCATCGCTGGGTGTGCTGGGCGGCCTGCTGGGGGATGCCTTCTCCGCCCTGATGGGCAGCCTTTCGCTTGAGACGCTCGCCCAGCGTCTTGAAGCCGATGCGCGCAGCGAGCTTTACGGCAGCCTGCTCGGTAAGAGCCAAACCTTCCATGACCGGCAGCGTGTCGGCGACATCATGGCCCGCGCTACCGATGACGTGCGCTCGCTCAACGGAATGATGAACCCCGGCCTGTCATTTCTCTACGAGTCGATCCTGGCCTTCGTAATCCCGCTGACGTATATCGGCTTCATCAACCCTCGTCTGCTGGTGGTACCGGTCATCTTTACCCTGCTCTATATCATCACCGTGCGGAACTACACCGGGCGACTGAACCCCGTCACCACCGCACAGCGTGAGGCCTTTGGCCGAATGAATGCCGCCCTCGAGGAGACGATCAGCGGTATCGAGACAGTCAAGGCCAGCGCCGCCGAGAACTACGAACGGCAGAAGTTCAACACCAACGCCCGCGAGTTCCGGCACTGGTTTGTCCGTCAGGGCCAGCTTGAGGCGGGCTACCTCCCCTTGCTCCTTTATGCGATTGCCGTCGGTGCGACGTTCCTGCACGCACTGTTCCTCTACCGCGCCGGGACGATCGCGCTCGCAAACGTCATTGCCGTGATGGGGCTGGTCAATGTCCTGAGCTTCCCGGTATTCATCTCCGTCTTCTCGTTCTCGCTGATCCAGGTGGGTGTGGCCAGCGCCCGCCGTGTGCTGGCGATGATCACGGCAAAGACCGAGTTAGACCAGAACAGCGGAGGCCACCACGCTCCGATCCATGGTGATATCGTCTTCGAGAAGGTGAGCTTCGGCTACGACGAGACCGGCTACGGGGTGCATAACCTCTCCTTCACGCTGCGTGCCGGGCAGACGATCGCCATCGTCGGGCAGACGGGCTCCGGCAAGAGCACCCTTACCCAGCTCGTCAACCGTACCTACGATGCCAGCGAAGGGCGCATCCTGGTGGACGGAATCGACGTGCGCGACTGGGAGCTGGATTCGCTGCGCTCGCAGATCTCGACCATCGAGCAGGACGTCTTCCTGTTCTCACGCTCGATCCACGAGAACATCGCCTTTGGCCGCCCTGACGCTACCCGCGAAGAGGTCGAGCAGGCAGCACGTGAAGCGCAGGCACATGACTTCATCTCGGCATTCGAGAACGGCTATGACACCGTCGTCGGCGAGCGCGGTACGACGCTCTCCGGCGGGCAGCGCCAGCGCATTGCCCTCGCCCGCGCCTTCCTCAGCGACCCGCGCATCCTGGTCCTTGACGACTCGACCAGCGCGATCGACAGCGCCACCGAAGACGAGATCCAGAAGGCCATTCAGCGCGCGCGCAGCGGGCGTACCACCCTGCTGATCACCCACCGCCTCAGCCAGATTCGCTGGGCGGACGTGATCCTCGTGATGCACAAGGGCACAGTGGTGGCGCAGGGTACACACGACGTACTGCTGCATCACTCCGACCTGTACCGCCGCATCTTCGCGCGCTACGACATCACCCTGCCCCCGCTTGAGCGGGCCGGCGGCTGACACCATACCGAGAAGGGGGGCACAATGGGCTTCTTCATGGACGGCCTCGATGCTGAGGCCTACGATCGCACCTACAGCGACCGTGACCTGATCCGCCGCGTCGCCGGCTACTTCAGGCCGGAGGCGGCACGCATCGCCGGGGCCGGCCTGGCGATAACGGCGCAATCGGTGACCACGCTGCTCATCCCGGTGATCATCAGCCGGGCGCTGGATGAGGTGCAGCAGCGGCTTGACATCGAGGTTCTGATCATCGCCGCGGCGCTGGTCGCCCTTGTCGGGTCGCTGAACTGGTGTTTCAACTGGGTACGTGGGCGGCTGGCGTCCGTTGCCATCGGCAACGTGGTGCTGCGCCTGCGCGAAGACGCCTTTGATGCGGTCATGCGCCGTGACCTGTCCTTCTATGACCAGTTCGCCTCGGGCAAGATCGTCAGCCGCATCACCTCCGACACCCAGGCCTTCACGCAGGTCGTCTCCCTGACGATGGATCTGCTGAGCCGCGGCCTGACGGTGATCCTGCTGCTCGGCTACCTGTTCAGCGTCAGCCCACGCCTGACGATGATCCTCGTGGCGCTGACGCCCTTTATCTTCGCCGCGGCGCTGGGCTTCCGGCGCGTGGCCCGCAACACCATCACGCAGCAGCGGCGCGTGGCGGCGGAGGTCAGCGCGCATATCCAGGAGACGATCAGCGGCATCCGGGTCGCCAAGACCTTCCGGCAGGAGGGCGCGATCTACGAGGAGTTCCTCGATGTAAACCGCAAGTCGTTCTGGATTGGCCTGCGTACCGGGTACGTCTTTTCCAGCATCTTCCCGATCCTCGGCTTCCTTTCGGGCATCGGCACGGCGGTACTGGCGTACATCGGCGGGCAGACCGCCCTCTCCGGGGTGATCTCCTCGGGTACATGGTATCTGTTCATTCAGGGCATGTATTACTTCTGGTTCCCGCTGACCAGCATCGCCTCTTTCTGGAGCCAGTTCCAGCTTGGGCTGGCTGCCGCCGAGCGCATCTTCGCGCTGCTCGATGCCGAAGCAAAGGTTGTCCAGACGAATGACATCCGTCCGGAGGCCCTGCGCGGTGGGGTTCGCTTTGAGTCCGTCGATTTCCGCTATACCGATGCCGAGCCGGTGCTGGAGGGCTTCTCGCTGCACATCCCCGCCGGGCAGACCTACGCGCTGGTCGGGCACACCGGCTCCGGCAAGTCGAGTATCATCAAGCTGATCGCCCGCTTCTACGAGTTTCAGGCCGGGTGCATCACCATCGACGGGATCGACATCCGCGACCTCGCCCTGCGGTACTATCGCTCGAAGCTTGGCATCGTGACGCAGACGCCCTTCCTGTTCGATGGCACGGTGCTGGACAATATTCGCTATGGCAAGCCGGATACCAGTGACGAGGAGGCGATCGCCGCAGCACGGGCAGTCGGGCGCGGCGACTGGATCGACAGCCTGCCGAACGGCTTGCAGACCGCGGTCGGCGAGCGCGGCGGCAACCTCTCGATGGGGCAGCGGCAGTTGGTGGCGCTGGCGCGGGTCTTGCTCCAGGACCCGGCAATCGTGATCCTCGATGAGGCAACTGCCAGTGTGGACCCGCTGACCGAGACGTTGATCAAGGAGGGGCTCGACCTCGTACTGAAAGGGCGCACTTCGGTCGTGATCGCGCATCGCCTCTCGACGATACGCCATGCCGACCAGATTATCGTGCTGCGGGAGGGCCATATCATCGAGCGCGGGACGCATGATGGGTTGCTCACGCAGAATGGCTACTACGCCGAACTGTATAATACGTACTTCCGCCACCAGAGCCTGGAATATATCGAGAACGCCGTCAGCACCTGAGGCGTTCAGCGCTTCTTACCGCGTCCGAGGAGGTCCCACCAGAGCGCGTGCTGTTCTTCGAGCGGCAGGCGGTAGGCCTCCATGCCGTGCGCGCGGCGCTGCCGGGTGAGTTCCGCCAGGCACAGCGCCGCCGTCACGGAGAGATTCAGGCTCTGCACCACCCCCGCCATCGGGATCACGATGTGCGTATCAGCCAGCGCGATCGCTCGCTCCGTCAGGCCGGTGTGCTCATTGCCGAGCAGGATCGCGGTATGCGGGTGGGTGAAGTCTGCGTCCCACAGCGCCCGCGCCCGCCCCGAAAGCACCGTCGCGGCGATAGTGTAGCCTTCCAGCCGAAGGTCGCTGACGCAGGCTTCAATCGAGTTGTAAACCGAGAAGTCCAGCCACTTGTTGGCCGAGGAAGAAGATTGGCTGCCGATCTCACGCGGATCGAATGGCCCCAGCCGGTCAAAGACGAGGCACACGTGCTGGATGCCGAAGGCGTCACAGGTACGGAATACCGCTTCCGCGTTGTGCGGATCACGGATGTCTTCGAGGATTACTACCCCCTGCTGCCGCCGCCGCACCACGCCCGCCAGCTTATTCTGCCGCGCAAGGGTCGCGCGCCAGATCAGGCTTTCTGACGGCGTGACGGGTTCGATTTCGGGCGGTGGGGTATCCGGCTGGTGGCGAAACATCGGCGTCCTGCGGTCACAGCGGTCAGGCCACTATTGTAGCCTCTGGCCCCGCCCCGGACGACTCTAGCTCCCGTTTGCGGCTGTGCTTTCACCGCATGAGTACGGCAGCCGCACGGTGAACGTTGTTCCCTGCCCCGGTACGCTCTGTACATCGATCGTCCCGCGGTGGCGTGTCACCAGCCGCCTGACAATGCTGAGGCCCAGGCCCGTGCCGGGGATATTCGCGTGGCGGGCGTTGCTGGCGCGGAAGAACTCGGTCATCAGGCGCGGCATTTCATCTTCCGGGATACCGATGCCGCTGTCAGCTACACGCGTGCTCACCCATACCGGGCCAGCAGCCAGGTCAATCGCCACCCTGCCGCCGGGGGGTGTGTACTTGATGGCATTACCGATCAGGTTATCGAAGACACGGATCAGGTCGGTCTCCACACCACAGACCACCACCTGTGGCACCGTGGGCAGGTTCATCTCCAGCGTAATCTGCTTCTCGGTAGCCTG
>JADZAD010000032.1 GCA_020852775.1 Anaerolineae bacterium | reverse complement strand
TTCTACGGCGGGCGCAGTACTATATACTGACCAGCGCCACCCCAACAAACGTCACCAGAATACCGCCTGCCTGCAGCGGCGTGATACGTTCGTGAAAGAACAGGTAGCCGAGGATGACCGTCACCACCGAGAATAGTGACGTGATCACCGTCACGATGGAGGTTAGCCCGGCGCTCAGGCCCAGGTTGAAGAACGTCACTCCACCGGTATCCAGCACAGCCAGTACCAGCAGGAACTTCCATGTACCGGCCTGTCGGATGTGAACCGCGCGCCGCGAGACGCCCATGTAGCCAATCAGCAGGATAGTCGCCACCACCCGCTGGATCATCACCGCGGGGAATGGCCCGATCTCACGGACGACGAACCCTATCAGGAAGTTGCAGAAACCGAAGATCAGCGACACGCCGATCGCCAGCGCCACCCCCGGCGGCATCCAGCGCGGCAGCAGCCGCTCCAGGAACGCGTTATCCACATGGCTGGGTTTCTCATGCGCCGGGTCAGGCGGGGCGGTGGCGGCGAATACTACACCGGTGATTGTGACGACAATCCCGATCAGCTGAAGCAACTCCGGGCGCTCACCCCCGATCACGGCGAAGATGGTGGTCACCGCCGCCATTGAGCTGATCACCGGCGAGACGATCAGCAGCGGCCCGGTCGCCAGGGCGCGGTAGAGCAGCAGCCCACCGAAGGTGAAGGCTACTGTGATCAGGGCGCAGACCAGCCCCCAGAACGAAAAGATACGGCCCCACATCTCCGGGGAGCCGAACACGAGATGCGCGACCAGCAGCGGCACGCCACTGAGCAGGCTGAGATAGAACTGCGAACGAAAAATCCCCTCGCGGCGCGTGGCTTCGCGCGCAACCAGGTCAGAAGAGCCAAAGCTGAATGCAGCCAGCAGCGCCCAGACAATCGCCATGACAGGTCCTCTTCGAGTGTGGAGGCTATCCGAGTGTGAAAGCATCCGGATGCGACCGGGGCACTGTAGGCAGCCGCATCTCCGGTTGAAAGCGCCAGCTGGGCGGGATTGCAGGGCGGCATGAGCAGGGCCACCTCATACCGTCGGGGAAAGCAACTCGCCATCATGCCTGTGGCACGACAGTGACTATAATGGAGGAGGAGCCGGCCTGCAAGAACCTGCCACCCACGTATCGAGGGATTCATGACGGATTTCGACCACCTGCGTCAGAGCCTTGTGCGCGCCATGCCCTGCCCGCCGGAAGAAGTCGATCTGACTTTCCGCCGGATGTTCGGCTTGTTCGGTGTATACGCGCGCGGGCGGTTCTTCGCTATTGTGTCACCCGCCGGGCTGGCGCTCAAGCTCCCTGCCGCAAAGCATCCCCCGCTGATCGCGGCAGGCGGAAGGCCCCTGCGATTCGCGCCAGACGGCCCGACCATGCGCGAATATATGGTCGTGCCACCTGCCCTGCTGGAAGACCCGGCCCGGCTCACGCGGTGGATCGAAGCCAGCCTCGACTACGTGCTGACGCTTCCGCTCAAGCCACGCCTCAGGCGCTGACACTGCGTCCACTCATGGTATCCGCGGCTGAACAGCACGGGGGCGGTATAATGGGTACGAATATGAAGATCAGAATCAGAGAGGCTTGTCAGTGACGGCACAGGTTTATGATCTGAGGGATGAGGATAGCCTGATGCAGCCCGCCCTGGCGGCTGCCGCGAAGGCTGTCAGCCTGCACAACTACTTCATCGGCGGGGCGCTGTTCGACAGCGCGGGGCACCTTGTGGCGCAGGCTTACGGCGCGACCGTCATCGCCGGGGAAATCTTCCATGGTGAGACACAGCTTGCGGTGCTGCTGCGGGCGGGCCGGGCCTCCGGCGTCTTTCCGGTGGATGAGTGGTTCACGCTGGTGACAACGCTGCAGCCGTGCCCTCAGTGCCGCCAGATCTGCATCCAGCAGAAGAAGCTGCTCGTGCTTTACGGAGCCCCGACTCCGACCTCCGGGGCTGAACTGGGCGACCTGCTCGAAACGTACACCAATACCGAGAAGCGCCGCATCGAGGAAAACGACGGTCAGCCGGTGGTGCGCCCCGCGAACCTCTCCGCTGTGGTGCGCCAGCAGTGCGTGGAAGGCCATCGTCAGCACCGGAATCCGGTGCTCAGGGTGCTGGATGAGGTTTCGATGGGCCTGATGCCGTTCACCGACCTGCTCGAACTGGTCGAGACGACCGACCCGACGGTGATTCCGCGGATCCGCGCCTTTCAGGATAAGCGGCGAGGAGAGCGGGTATGACAGCCAGTGAGTTCCCAGAGTATCGCCTGCCGGGGCACCTGATGAACCGGTCAGATGACGTGCTGGTGATCGGCGCGGGTAAACTCGAAATGATCCTGCGCGTCTCGGACTGGCCGAATGGAGGCGGGCAGAGCAACATCGATATTGATGAGCCGCTGGAGACGGCAGGCGGCTGCGGCATGAACGTCGCCACAACGGTCTCGCGGCTGGGCGGGCACTCCGCCCTGATCGCTGCGCTGGGAAGCGGACGCTACGGCCAGGCCGTGTGGAATGAGATGATCACCAGCGGCGTGGCGACGGATTACGTCCAGCGTATTACCGGCAGTGAGGGCAGCCTGCTCATGATCCTGACCAGGGACGGCGGCGACTGGGTGGTGATGCAGCATAACGACCCGCGGGTGCAGTTCCGTACCGAGCACCTGCCCCCGGTTGAGACATTCGCCCACTATAAGGTACTGCATGTCGATGGCTTCTCGTACATGGAAGGTGACCAGCGCAGCGCGGTCGAAGAGGCGGTACGGCGTGCCCATGAAGCGGGCTGTATCGTCTCGGTTGATGCGGCGGTACCGACCGTCGGGCGAGACCCCGCCTACGTCGCCTGGTTGTTCAGCCAGGCCGATATTATCCTCCCCAACGAGCATGAAGCCTGTCGTGTCACCGGGGCAGGTTCCGTGACAGAAGCGATCGAGGCCCTGCGCGGGCTGGGCCCGGCGCTGTGCGTACTCAAGCAGGGGCCGCAGGGCTCGTGGGTGGTCACTGCGGACGGCGTGGGCCACGTTCCTGCCTTCCCGGTGGCGGTGGTCGATACCATCGCCGCGGGTGACTCGTATGCCGGGGCGATGCTGCTGGGGCTGTGCCAGGGCCTGCCCCTGCGGGAAGCCGCGACCCGGGGCAGTGCCGCCGGGGCGCTCGCCTGCCTTGGCCGGGGGTCGCTCTCACACCGGTTTACCGAATCTGACGTCACAGCGCTGATGAACAGCGCGTTATCCTGAAGGGAATGACCATGTCCGCACCCTCCGTCACGGATGTCCCTCGCCCTGACTTCCCGCCGCGTGCGCTGGAGATCGTTAACAGCTTCGAGGGCGCGCACGTGCGCGGCAACCCTAAAGGGGCCAGCCGCACCGCCCGGATGATCACCGAAGTTCTGTGCATCATGGCGGAGGATACGCCCGGCGAGCGTGTCGGCGATGCCGCAGCCGCGGTAAAGCAGGCCGCCGGCTACTTCACCGCCACCCGCGGCCAGAGGACCCCGGCCATCGGCAACACGATCGGGTGGATGCTGGCCGGTATGGAAGAGGCCAGCGGGTCGCTTAAGGCGCTGCGGGCCTTCCTGCGCGGCAGGGCAGAACGCTTCAACCGGGATTCGCTGGCGCACGTCGAGGCGATCCGCGAGATCGGTGCGAACCTGTTCAGTGCCGGCATGACCGTGCTGGTCTACGACTACAGCAGTACGGTGGTGGGCATTCTGACCTGCGCCGGGCAGCATGACAGGGTACTGAACCTGGTTATCCCGGAAAGCCGAGCATTGAACGGTGGTATCCCTATCGTGCGGGCAGCGGCGGAGGCCGGGCACCGGGTGATCTACACCACAGACAGCGCGATCGGGCATGAACTCAGCCAGGCGGATGCCGTCCTGATCGGGGCCGAGTCATTGACGGCGATGGGTGGCTGCTGGAACACGATGGGCAGCAAGATGGTCGCGGTGATGGCGCGCTACCACGGGGTGCCGCTCTACGTGCCCACGGAACTGCTCAAGTTCGACCGGCGCAGCACAGCCGGGATCCTCCGGCAGCCACGGCGGATCGACGTGCCGGTGATCGCGGGCAACGACCCCGTCCTGCAGCACAGCGCAGTGGAGGTCTCATGCCAGGACCTCGACTACGTGCCGCCGGAGTTCGTCAACGCCTATATCACCGAGGTGGGCATCCTCCCACCCCACGCGATGGTTTCCGCTGCCTTGAAGCGCTTCGAAGATGTACCCGGCTGACCACAACAGGACGGACTCTCTGATGAGGCATCTCCTCGATCTGTGGAACGGGCGCAAGCCGATCACGAAGCGGCTGGCCGGCATCGGCGTGGCGCTGGCTGGGCTGGGGATCGTGCTCGGTGTGCTGGCGGTGGACTTCGCCGGGTTCGGCAAGGAAACCGGGCTGGGGCCGTCCCAGCGGCTGGCTATCGCTGGCGGCGTCACTGTCCTGCTGGCGGGCCTGCCACTGATCGCGCTGGGCGACCGCCCGGCCTGAGCCGCAGCGGAGCACCATGACACCTGATACCGAGACTCACCGCCTACACCCTGCCCTGCTCTGGCTGCAACGCGCCCTGACCGCCGCCGCGCTGCTGGCGCTCGGCTTCCTGGTGCTCGTCTACCTGCTGTACTTCCTCTCGCTGCTGCGCTTCCCGTTCGATTACGATCAGGGCGAAGGCTTCGAGCTCTGGGACTCGGTGCTGCTGGCGCGAGGCGACGCCTTCTACCGCGATAACACCGTCTTCCCGTTCTACTCCTCGAACTACGGGCCGACCTTCCGCGTGCTGCTTACCCCGCTGGTGCTGCTCTTCGGGCCGCACCTGTGGATCGGCCGGACGTGGTCGTTCCTGATGACGGTCGGGATCGCCGTGCTGATCGGCGGGAACGTCTGGCGGGAAGTGAAACGTCCGGCGCTGGCGGCGCTGGCGGGGATGGCGTTCCTCGCCTCGAATACCGTGTATCACATCGGGCCACTGTACCGTTCGCATACCACGATGGTGTTCTTCGGGCTGCTGGCGGTGACGCTGATGGCGCGCATCGACGAGGTGAGGCACCGGCAGCGCACGATCCTGCTGGCGCTCGTCTGCATGATGCTGGCGATCTACACGAAGCAGCTTGCCTTTGATGCAGCGCTGGCGGTGTTCGTCTTCCTGTTCCTGCGCAAGCCCAGGGAGTCGATCCTGTACGGGCTGGCGTTCGTGGTGGCTTTCGGGCTAATCCACCTGCTGCTCAACGCAACCACCGGCGGGATGTGGTCGCTCAACGCCTTCGGGGCCAACGCCAACCCGTTCGTAACCGGGCAGGCTGAGACCTTCACCTGGCAGTGGCTGAGCCTGCACCGCGTAATCGTGCTGCTGGCAGCGCTTTATGTCGTCTACGCGGTCTACTTCGACCGGATCAGCGTGTATGCGCTGTATTTCGTCGCCGGGGTGATCCCCGGCATCCTGAGCGGGAAGTGGGGCGCGGGCCCGAACTACTTCATGGCCGCCACCGCCGCCGCCTGCATCGGCACGGGCGTGCTGCTCGGCGTGATCGCCAACCGGCTGGGCGAGCAGGCGGGGCGGAACCGCCCCGCACGGATCGGGCTGGCAGCCTGGGGGGTGATCGTGCCGCTGCTGTTCATCGCGCAGGCGTGGTTCAACCTGCACCTGCCGCTGGATCACCCGCTCACCCGCCCGGTGGCGCGGGCGCTCGGCATTCCCGCCGAAGCTGAGGGCCGCTTCCGGCAGAGCTACTACGATACGGTCGGCTATACGCAGTTAGGACACCTCATCACGCAGCAGGACATCGCGGCAGGCTGGTACATCGTCGAGGTGCTGCGGGCCGTGCCCGGCCCGGTCTGGAGCGAGGAAGCGATGTTTCCGATTAACGCCGGGAAGGAAGTCGTCACCAATCCGACACAACTGCTCAACCTCTACAACCAGGATCGGCTGGAGATGGACGAGATGATCGGGATGATCGAGCGGGAGGAGTTCGGGGCGGTGGTCTTCCGGGCGCGCTTTTACCCACTGCCGGTGCTGGAAGCGATCGGACAGCACTACAGGGTCAGTGAGCAGGTGGAGATGAACGGCTTCACCTACGATATCCTGCTACCCACACCATGAACGGCGCCAGACGTGGGGTAATAGTACGACAAGCGTATCATTGACAACCAGTTCACAGAACTACAATGATCTATCCTAGGATTAAGTAGTTTCCAAAGATTTCTTCTCCTCTTCCCAAACAAAAGGGACTGGCTCTCCACCAGCCCTTTTTGTTTTGCCGCGCCATCCACCTCAGTGCAGGCCTGCTTCCCGTGCCCGGATGACGGCCTGTGCGCGGTCAGCGACCATGAGCTTGCTGAAGATGTTGGAGACGTAGTTGCGGACGGTCTTGCCACTCAGCGAGAGTTCCCGGGCGATAACATCGTTGCTGCAACCCTGCGCCATCAGGCGCAGCACATTTCGTTCGCTCTCCGTCAATTCCGGGAATATCTCGGTGGATACAGGCGGACGGGTGCTGAAGAAGGCCATCAGGCGGGTGGCGATTGCCGGGCTGAAGATCGCCTCACCGCGCCCCACCGCACGGATCGCCCGCGCGATATCGTCGTCCGGCGAGTCCTTGAGGACGTAGCCACGCGCCCCGGCCCGCATCGCGGCAAAGACCGAATCATCGTCCTCGAACATCGTCACCACCAGCACCCGGATATGCGGGCTGGTCGTCACGATCTGGCGGATGGCCGGGAGCCCTCCGCCGCCGGGCATGTGCAGATCCATCAGTACGACGTCTGGCTGGTGCAGTTCCGCGAGGGCGATCGCTTCCTCCCCGGTCGCGGCTTCACCCACCAGCACAATCCCGGAAAGCGACCCCAGCAGTGCGCGAAGCCCTTTACGGAACACCGGGTGATCATCGGCGATCAGCACGGTCAGTTCTTCCATATTCAACCCTCCAGGGGCAGCCGGGCGACGACGGTTGTGCCGCCGAGGGCCCCGCCCGACGTCACCACGCAGGTACCACCCAGTTCCGCAGCCCGTTCAGCCATCGAGTGCAGCCCAACCCCACCGCGCGCATCAGGCGGTACGCCAACACCATCATCACTGATCTCGACCATCACCAGATGGTCGCTCTGGCATAGTGAGATCTGGCAGCGGGTGGCAGACGCGTGTTTGATTGCATTGTGCAAGGCTTCGCTGGCGATGCGATAGATCGCCACTTCCACCGCCGCGGGCAGCGGAGGCAGAGGTTCGGGAGCATACACCATGAGCGCGGGGCCGACCTGTGCCTGTTCCAGATTGCGAAGGGCCGCGACAAGGCCCAGTTCATCGAGCATAGGCGGGCGCAGGCCGTAGACAAGCTGACGGGTCATGCCCGCCGCCCGGCGCAGGTCACCGCCCATTTCGGCGGCCAGTTCCGCCGCACCGACAG
>JADZAD010000031.1 GCA_020852775.1 Anaerolineae bacterium | reverse complement strand
CGACGATCTCACCAATCAGATAGCGTCCCTGCACATCACGGCCTGCGATGGCAAGGTTCAGGGCGCTGGCACGGGTCACCGGGTTGACAAACGCCACACGCACGTCATAGACGCCGGGCTGGAGCCCGCCGGGCAGCAGCACTTCCTGTGAGGCCGTCATCATCACCCCGGGGAACCACGTCCGCAGGTCTATCCCCTGCGTATCGTATTGAGCGATCACATCGCCTCGCGTGGTGGTCAGGTACAGCACCAGAGGATATGCCGTGTAGGGTGGCGCAGAGCCCGTGTTCACCCATATGCTTTCAAATGTGATGAACGCACCGGGCTTTGCAGAGGCTGACCAGCGCATCTCGCGCAGCACGAGGCGATAGCCCAGCACCTCCAGCACCGATTCAATCGCGGTGTTATCCCCCCGGTCGTAACCGAAATTGTTGCGGACATAAGAGGCGTGAGTTTCCTGCACGAACCGCCGTGCACTGGCCAGCGCCTCTGGGGTTGCCGCGTCATAGGAGAACTCGAACGCGATCGGTGCGACCTGCCAGACCTGGTTAACCAGCCCGCCAATCTGTTCACGATACGCGTCCTGATGCTCTTCCGAGCCCAGCGAGTCATGCCGGATGCCTACATCCGGGCGCCGGGATACCGCGTAGATCGTTGTATCTTCCCCCCACGGGGTGTAGGGAGCCATCAGGCGGGTAGCCTGGAAGCCGGTATAAGCGTAGCTGACATTCTGCACCGTGCCGTCCGGGGCAAGGCAGGGGCGGGTTGCTTCCCCACCAAGATACATATCAACGATACGGCGGCGGGTATGCCAGTCAAGGCTTCCTTCGGTCGGGTCATACTGCGGCGAATCCCATTCCCCATAGAAGCCATACGAGCCTATGTCGATGTATGCTACCTCCGGGTCACCATCGTATCGCTTTCGCAGTTCATCAATGAGGCTGGCATGCTTCTCAAGAAACAGGCAGGTTGAGTAGACAGGCTCTTCCTCGCCGGGGTCACCGGTGACCCGCAAGCCCAGGTCAATGACCCACTGCGGCGCAGTCAGGCCGGGCCCCCATGGCTCTGGCTGGACGGTGCGTACCCGGAAACTGAACTGCCCGCCTGCCGCGCGCATCTGCGCCCGGAGCGCCTCGATGGATGACCAATCATAGGTACCCTCTGCAGGGTTCAGTGTTGACCAGTTATAGCGCCCATACCCCACCGTCTCCGGGAAACGTGTACGGGGCCTGTCAGAATCCTGCCAGCCCATCCCCGGGTTCGGAATGTAGCCCCGCTCGATCTCCTGAGGCCGCGCGATGACCACCGCCGGCAGTGCGGTAGCAGCAGGAGAGGGTGTAGCCGTGGGAAGCGCTGTTGGCACGGATTCGGTAGACGTGGCAGGAGGGATTGTTGCAGCCACTGGCCCGGCATCAGGCGCCACCTCGGTTGGGCCTTTGCCCTCCTCGGCTTCAACAGAAACAGCGGGGGGTGTTGAGCCCCCCGCCAGTACACATCCTGCAGTTACCACGATCAGCAGGGGCAGGAGAAGCACCAGCTTATGCTCCTGCCTGTTTCTCTGGCCATTCTTCAGATAGCCCATAACTCTACCGGCTGCTCAGTTCTTCGATCGCTTCCACGTCAGCCATACGCCTCCGACAGCGATCACCAGGCCCACCCCAACCAGAGCGGCGACCAGAATGTAGACTGTGGTGGATAGCCCGGAATCCTCTCCGCCTTCATATTCAGGCGGCAGCGGGCCACCAGGTGTCACCGGGGCCAGAGTCGGCGTCACGATCGGTGTGAGCGCAAGCCCGGCGCCCGGCGTTCCGGCGGCCGCCTCGATGGCGTTCACCACCCCTTCACCAACAGTGATGCCCGTGTTCAGCGATTCGACCTCGGTCTCACGCACGAAGGTCAGGTTACCCACTACCTGGTAGCGTAGTTCGTCATCCGCGAGCGCGTCCATGGACCAGGTTTCACCCTGTTCGGTCGTCCCGGTGATCACCCCGACCAGCCGGTTGGAATCCCACGGAGCAGGGATGATCTCGATCACCCCGACGCTGAATCCTTCCGGCAACCGGTACGTCAGGGTGCCGATTCCGGGCTCGAGTGTGTCATCCGCGACCTCAAACGGCTGCGGCAGCAAGTCGTTGACTGCTGCAATGAGCGGATTCGTGCTGGGTCGCCCGAACAGCACTACGTTGTAGTCGCTGTACACATCCAGATCGGTGCTCACTACACGGCTGGCACGCACATTGAGCGAGTCCCCGCCGCTGCTCTGGCCCAGCACCGAGGCGAACTGCCCGAGGCCGTGAAGCTGCGCGGAGGTGGGCTCTTCCGGCAGGATCAACCAGACATCGCTCAGGTCAAGCCGCGAGACGAACGGCGCGAACAGGCCGCCGCGCAGGCCGACCTCAGTCCGCTCCTCAATCAATGAGTGCGGCAGGTTCAGTGATGAGGAACCCAGCACGCGCACCCAGGCAGCGCGTGATCCCGGTGGTACACACTCGGCAGGAAGCTGGCTGTACATTTCAAAGGATATCCGGTTACGTTCGCCAGGCCTGAACTCACTGGCTGGGAGTTCCACCACAGCACGCTGCACCCCCGTAGCGTCGGCAACGATTGGGGCACTGCCAACCGGGCGTCCGTTGAGTTCTACCGTCACCCCTGAGAGCTCAGTATCGAGGCTGTTTGAGTACGCATACTCGAGCGTGATGGCTGCCCCGGAGAGAATCTGCCAGTTAGCGGGTACAAAGAACGATGCACTCGAACGCTGGCTACCCGTCCCATAGAAGATCGCATCTGTAAACCCGACATCCTCAAGGGTAGTGACTTCCTGAACAGGAACCTCCTCTGTGACAACCGAATTGATACTCTCCACGACGACCAGCGCCCCGTTGAATCCAAAAGCTGGCTGAGGTTGCAGCAGTGCATGGGCCGCCTTGGTAACCCCTTCCGGCGTATTGCCGGAGACGATCAGGAATACGTGAGACGGGCTGGTCGGGCGGACGATCTCCTGGAGGATACCGTCGTCGGGTTGTGCGCTGAGGCCACTGGGGAGCTTGATGTCACCCTCAGGGGTCAGGGTAGTAGGCATCAACCCCTGGCGATACAGGCTGTCGATCAGGCCATGTCGATCCGGCTCACCGACCAGTACCACGCTACGGTCACCCAGTGCGGTAGGGTTAGCCTCAGCGGTCGTCATCAGTTCCACCCTCAGTGCGCCGAAGGTCAGGCGGCCCAGGGTCGCAGCGATCGATGCCGCCGCGGAAAGATCAGACTCAGTGAAGTCCTCCGGGATAACGATTGCCGCGCTCTGTGGGATGTACGGATTCTGAGTCAGCGGACGGGGAAAGTCGCCCAGATCAGGGACAATCGGGACTTCAGTGTAGGCAACCCGTACAATACTGTTGTTTTTGACCGCTACCCGGACCTCATTGGCGAGGTCGCAGTCACGCCCGGAGTAGTACGACACGCGCAGCGTGTGAAAGCTGCTTTCACGGTTTGGGTTCACCTGCCCCACCGGGATGGGCAAGCGTAGTATCTGGTTCGTGCCGTATTGTGGCGTGATTGAAGCCAGCAGATAGTCGTCGAAAAAGACCTCCAGCAACGAGCCGGGGATCATGTCGTTCTGCGGCGAGGCCATCAACGGGCTCCCGGCACTTCCGGTCACGTCATAGCGCAGCTCGACATAGGAATGATCAATCCCGTCCGCCAGCAGCCAGCGGTATGGCAGTTCAAAATTGACTTCGGTAACCGCCGAGGGCGATCGCAGCACAATATCATCCGTGATACCGAACCGCGACAGCGGAAGCGACAGCGTCCCCGTTGGCGCACCTACGGGAAGGGGCGTCGGGGTAGGCGTCGTGACCTGCTGAACCGGGGCAGGCCCGGTAGACGCCTCCACGCCTTTGGCGCCAGAGAGCAGCAGTGCCAGGGTGATGCCCGCGATGACCAGCACGGAAAGCCCGAAGGGGCGGTAGTACATCCTGTTAGACCTGTTCATGAGCCGTTTCCTGTGCTACTTTCTTGAAACCGGGGATACCAACAGTACTGGCCGCGGCGACTAACGCCTTGCCTTCCAGCAGCCATAGCGTGCCAAGATAAGAGACCGCCCCCACCAGCACCACCACCGCAAGCTGCGCCAGAGGTACAAACGACTCAGTCAGCAGCAGCGCCGGCACAACACAGACCGTCAGGGCAATGCCACTGAGGATCGAGGGCCTGAGTTCGGCCAGAATGTCCAGCAAATTGACCTTAACGATCTTTGAGGCATTTGCCAGCCGGATAACCATATTGAACACACTGACCGCCAGATGACCAAACGCCACACCCAGCGGCCCGTACCACTTCGCGCCGAACCAGAGCGCGGGGATGAGTGAGGCCAGGTAGATCAGGCTGAGCTTGATCAGGATATCTGTGCGGCCCACCGCCTTGTAGACGTCACCAACATTGAACCCGATAGAGGAGACCAGCGCGAATACCGCCAGCACCCGCAGCATCGGGATCGCCTCCAGCCAGTTTGGGCCGAACACCACGCGGATGATCGGCTCTGCCGCAATCAGCAGGCCCAGGCAGATTGGCATCGCAAACATCGTCAGGTAGCGCAGGGTGATCAGGAAGCCCTGCCGCAGAATATCAGGTCGATCCTGTATCGTGGCATAGGCCGGGAAGATAACTTTCGCCAGCACCCAGAGCAGGCTCAGAACCAGCATCTCTGGCAATCGGTAGGCAAGTGTGTAGACGCCCAGCACCTCTTCACCAAACTGGCGTCCAATGATGATATAGTCGAGGTTATCTTCAATCACCGTGAGCATATCGATAAAGAAGAGCGAAACACCGAACCCCATCAGGCCGGTTGCCAGCCGGCGCACGATCTGAAAGCGAGGACGCCAGGGGTGAACCACCCAGGAGAGGATAACCCCGGCCAGTACGCCCACGATCTGCCCGATCACCAGCGCCCATACCCCGTAGTGAAGCAGGGCAAGAACAATCGACACAATGCCCTTGATCAGCGCGCGCGCTGTATCAGGGATCAGTTTCTTCCGGAAGTCGAGTTCCCGGCGCAGCAGCACCAGATGGATCCCACCCAGTGAGTTCAGGAAGAAGCTCAGGCCCAGCACCCGCAGCACCGGGACTACATCAGGCTGCTGGAAATACAGGGCCACCAGCGGGGCCACCAGATACGTGAGGACGGTCAGCACCGCCCCCAGGACCAGGTTCAGGGTGAAGACAGTATCCGCTGCTTCTTTCTCGTGATCCTTCTTCTGGATAAGCGCCTCACCCAGGCCAAGGTCCTTGATGATGCCGAGGAACTCGGTAGCAATTGTCGCCAGCCCGACCAGGCCGAAATCCGCCTGTGTCAGCAGACGCGCAAGGATGGCGGTCGTGATCAGGGTGAGGAACTTACCGAGCCCGAATGAAGCGTAGTTCCAGAAGATCGCTTCAGTTGTCTTGCGGGCAATGTGATGATGCGAATCATCTGCCGGAGCGCTGGTTGTCATACCGTTACAGTCTCTTTCAGAGGAGTGGTGGCCGCAGCCCCCGCGTCTGGCATCTTATCAGTGATACGCAGGATAGCGACACCCAGCGCGACAAGCATCCAGAGATAACGAATAAAGTCGCCGTGGAGGAACAGGCTGGTGAGCAGATAGGATGTCAGGCTCATCTGGAGTGACATCAGCCAGTTCGAGTTGTACGTGTTCCCATCTATCCGCCTGAGCTTTCTGCGCGCCGCCGACAGCCCGGCAAACAGTGAGAAGAACATAGCACCAAACGAAATGATCCCCGCCAGCCCGGACTCTGCCAGGATTTCAACATAGATCGAATGAGCCTTGCGCTCCGTGATACGGTCTTCAAGCCCGATACGGCTGGCATAACGTTGGTAGTGGTTCATATAGTTACCAGCGCCGACCCCCAGAACCGGATGCTCCACGAACATCAGCAGGCCGGCCTGCATCTCGCTCAGACGCCCCTTGAACGACCCTTCCGATTGGACAGCCGTCTCATCGGCAGGGTTCAGCGCAACGATCGTCTGGATGCGTTCAGTATAGCCGGTGGGCAGGACGGCAATCAGCAGACTTCCGGCGATGCCCATAATCGCCAGCAGTGAAAAGCTCACTTTACGCTCCAGGGCGATCAGCAGCAGCACCGCCATCATGCCCAGGAATGCACCGCGACTGTAGGTCGAAAAGATCGCAAAGGCCAGGATCAGTGCCATAGCCACTGACGCCAGCCGGGCGAACAGCTTCCTTTCATCCAGAATCCGGTAGATGGCAATCGGCAGGGCAGCGGCGAGAATCTGGCCAAAGAAGTTCGGGTCACCGATCGGGCCAGTAATGCGCCCTGCCAGTTCGACATCTGCGACATCGACAAACGCGAACCCGAAGAACTGCTGCTGATAGTCACCGGTCACTGTCTGGTAGGCCCCCATAGCCGCCAGGATGCTGACGGCGATCATCACCAGCCAGAGCGCCTGCCGCCACGATTCAATCGTCCGCAGCGAGTAGATTACACACAGCAGGATAATGAAGTCCTTGACGAAGTCTGAGGCGGCAAGATAAGCGCGGTCGCTATTCTCAGCGTAGAAGACCGCCAGAATCCACGTGGTGCCGTAGAGCAGAAAGGAAATCTCAGTCACCCCGAAGTGAAAGAAGCCCTTTTCCCGGAACTGCTGCTTAAGCACAATGCTGGCGGCAAGGCTGACTGTGATCAGCCCAACCAGCGGTTTGTTCACACTCGGAAGGCCCTGCGCGTTGAACACATCGGAGAGATTGGTAAAGACCGTGATGACCAGGACATACGTGCCGATCTCTGGCCTCAGAACGATAAAGATACCCAGGATAAAGGCAAGCAGGCCGCCAAAGAACCACGCGGGCCCATCGGTATTCCCATAGCCGATCAATACGATCAGCAGCACGACTATCGGAATACCCCCGATCACGAACGACAGCAGGGTTGCCTGCAGTTCGGTGAGGTGAATATGGCGGATGTCGTCAATGAACCTGAGCATCGTGGAGCCTTTTACTTATCCGTGCGCCGCTCAAGCAGTTCCTGTATCTGCTGTTTCAACTCCGGGCGCAGGTTAGGTAATGTCCTGATGCTGACGCCGGTATATGCATCTGCCGGGCGCGACTCAATATCTCCCAGGCCAGCCTGATCCAGATAGCTTTTCAGATCGTTCTCCAGGCCAAGCTGGGTCAGCGCCTGTTGAAACGCATCGATCACCTGCTCGTTCTGCACTGGTTTTGCCGGGGCAGTTGTGGCAGACCCCGCCCCTATCCCAAGCTGGTAAGTCAGGAAATGCCGGACAAAGACGATGCCGACCCCACCCAGCAGGCCGATCACCGCCCCGAAGCTGATATTCAACTGGTGATTGGGTGAGATCATCGTCGCATCTGCGACTGCCAGGTCAAGCTCACGCAGCACATAGATTTCCTGGAGTGTCTTGACGTAGGCGATGCCGGCAGCCCCGATCGCGTTAGCCAGGTCAGCGGCAATATACGGGTTCGATCCTTCAATCGTCAGCCGCATGATGCTCGAGTCCGGGAGGACGACACAGGTCACCGTGTAATCTTCGAGCGTGGCAATCGGCAACCCGATCGTCGTGATGCCCTGCTCGACCATTGCCTTGCTCTGCAGGACGTTGCAGTATGTCGCTACCAGGCCACTACGGCCAGCGAGGGTATCAAGGCTGTTAACCATATCACCGGTGTCCGAAATCCGCTCAGCAGGCAGAGCAACAAACGTCGCCGCGGCCTCAAACACAGGCGTCTGCAGAAAGCTGTAGAGAGTGGCTGCCCCGGTACTGAGGAGCAGCACGGAGAGGATGATCCACCATCCTGAGACAAAGCTGTGTAGATACTGTCGTGCTTCCATAGTTGCGCTACCTGATTCCGTGTGGGCCGTTACACGCCTCACACTATTCGATAAGTGCTGATGATGATCTTTGTTCTGGTGAAGGTCTCAACCCAGGGCTTCGTCCACGATTCGCAGCAGGCACATTACATGCCGCTCGTAATTGAAGTCCCGTGCCACGACCTCTTGCGCCCGCAGGCGCATCGTCTCGATGTTGTCGTGGTTTGCCGTATCATATACCCACTCCAGCATCTCGACATAGCTCTCCGGCGTGCCATCCACGACCAGCGCCGTCTGCTTGTGCTGGATGTGATCATGCACCCCATGCACCTCGTTGACGATCGTTG
>JADZAD010000030.1 GCA_020852775.1 Anaerolineae bacterium | reverse complement strand
CGGTGACGAGCCATGCGGTATACTGTCTTGCCGGGTCAAGCACCTGCGGCGGCTTCCCGGCCTGTGGATCATACGCGGGGAACTCGCCACAGATGTCGCGCCCCTGCTCGATCTCCGGTGGAAGAGGTGGCATCGTCACCTCGACCGCCGGGGCTGGCTGGCTCTGGCCACATCCGGCCAGCAGCGCGCCAAGAATGGCCGGAGCCACCACGCGTAACAGATAGACTGAGGACGGTTCTCTCACGGCGGCAGACCTCCTGAAAGTCAGAATCCCGTGCCTGAACAGGCGCCGCCACTGTACCACAACACCACCATGCCGGGCCAGAACCCAACTGACCAGGAGGAACGCACCTGTTGAACCCTGCAACATTCTCCTTCCCGTCCTGTAACCGTTTCAGGGCCTTCCTGCGGATCGCTGTCCTGCTGATCGCTGGCATGATACTTTCGGCCTGCCAGCCCCCTTTCCCGGTACAGGCCCTGCCGGAATCCCTCGCTCTGCCTGCCTATGCCAGCCTGCGGCTGGCCCATGGAGGGATAGTCTCTGCCGGCGTGTCTCCGGATGGGCGCTGGCTGGTCGTCAGCACTACCACGGGCGTCGAGGGCTACGCCCTGGCGGATTTCAGCCTGCGCTGGAGCGTCTTCACCGGCGGCGTCCCGGTGATCTCAATCGCGGCGGACGGCCAGACCATCGCGGCCACGGCGGGCGAATCTGTTCTGGTACTGCGCCTTGAGGACGGAAGCGTTGAGCGCGTCCTCGGCCCCTACCCGGCGGCGGTCAGCGCGGTGGCCTGTGCACCGGATGGTAAGCGGCTGGCACTGGGCTACGGGGAGGGTGGCGGCGTGGTCGTCAATACACGCAGCGGGCGCGAGATCGCGCGTCTGGATGGCGCGCTACCGGTGGGCGTGCTCGCCTGGTCCCCCGACGGCGCACTGCTTGCCTCCGGCGGGGCCGATGGCACAGGGGCGGGCACCCTCGGCGTATGGCGGGCACGGAACGGAAGTCTGGTGCTTCAGGGAGTGGGCCTGCCCGCTCCGATCAACGCGCTGGCATACTCACCGGACGGCGCGCAGATCGCCAGTGGGAACGCCGACGGCACGATCTCGCTCTGGGATCCGCGCGCTGGTGTACAGGCCAGCTTATTGAGCGGGCACCGGCTGGCGGTGCTCAGCCTCGCCTATGATGAAACCGGTACGCAGATCATCAGCGGATCGAGGGACGGTGAGGCTATCGTCTGGAACCTCGGCACACAGGCCCCGACCCGGCGCTGGCAGGCCCATCCGATCGAGACAAGCAGCACCGCATTTCTACCCGACGGTACGGGCTATCTGACTACCTCATCCGCCGAGAACACCACGATCATCTGGAGCATCGACAGCACGGAGTTACGGCGGCTGGAAGGCAACGCTGCCTTTATCGAGAGCGTAGCATGGTCACCGGACGGCACGCAGATCGCTGCCGGGTCGGCCTTCCGCACCTTCACCCTGTGGGATGCGCGCAGCGGCGCTTTGCGGCGCGCGCTGGACGGCCATACAGTGACGATTGAAGGGCTGGCTTACTCCTCGGATGGGCAGATGCTGGCCTCCACCTCCGGCCTGCTTAACGGCTCCGACTATGTGCTGAACCTATGGGAGCCGGCGAGTGGCTCGCTGCTGCGCACGGTGACAGGCATCTACTACGCGGCCTTCTCGCCGGACGGTGCGCGGCTGGCGACCAGCGACGGGCAGGCGATCCTGATCTACGACGCCCGCAGCGGTGAAGTGCTTCAGCGGCTGGAGGGCCACCATAACTGGGTGCGCGAACTAGCATGGTCACCGGACGGTACGCAACTGGCGAGCGCCTCGGAGGATGGCACGGCTATAGCCTGGGATTTGCGGCAGGGAACGCCTCTCTATACCGTCGAGGCGTTTGGCGAGTACTGGCCGGTGAGCATCGCCTGGTCGCCGGATGGTACGCGGCTGGCCGCCGCCACCTACGAGGGTGTACTGGTCTGGGATGCCGAGGATGGGGCGCGTGAAACAACGCTGCGAACCGCGCCCGACCTGTGGGCCAGTGACGCCGCCTTCGACCCGACCGGCAGGCGGCTGGCCGGGGGGGCGGCAGACGGGCGCGTCTACGTGTGGGAATGGGATACAGACAGCCCTGTCCGCCAGATCGTCAGCCTGCGCGGGCACAGCGCCGGCGTGAATAACGTAGCGTGGTCGCCGGACGGAGCACGGCTGGCTTCAGCTTCGGCGGACGGCACGGTGCTCGTCTGGACGCTGTGGGACGAATAGGACGCTCACGGACCGCAGGCATAGATGATGGTCGGTCCGCCCTGCCCGATCTGTCCGTAGGCCCCGAACCACGGATCGTCGATCCGGGCCACCGGCTGGCAGTTCACCTGCAGATAGGCGCTGTACCACTGTGATTGTAGCGTCGGATCCACCGAGCAAGCGATAGCGCCCGTATCAACGACGTAATCCGGGGCAAGCTGACGCATCTCCTCCGCCAGTTTCTCCGCTGAATCCGGCCCGCGCCCCTGCCCGAAGATGTCCGCAAAGTACATATCGGCGGTGAACTCGTTCCGCTCATGGAAGCGGTACCACAGCACCGCGTCCCCCATCAGGTGCGCTCCCGGGGGCACCCGCGCCTCGATCTGGTCGAGATAGCCATCAAAGTCACGCGGGGCGAACTTCAGGCCAAGATAGGCCTGCACGAAGAGGTTCCCCGCCAGCAGGGGCAGCACCAGCAGCAGGCCGCCGTAAGGCCTGAGGCCTCCCGGCCAGCCTGCGCGCCGTGAGAGGTACGCCGTGAGGCCTTCCCCAACCGGGATAGCAGTGGCGGCAATCAGCAGCGCGAACCCGGCATCCCAGAGCGGCGCGTAGAAGGGATTCCGGTGCGGCATCAGCAGCATGAAGGCTCCGAGTGACAGCGCGAGGTACGCCAGCACCAACCGTGACGTGCCCCCACCCCGGAACAGGCTGTATACAGCCGCGCACAGCGCATAGAGCATGAACAGCAGCACACCAGCACTATAGCGCCGCAGGTACGCGCTGCTCACAAACCCGGCGAAACTCGCCAGGTTCTGCCGGAGGTAGTCCCAGAGTGCGGCGGGGGTTCCAGGCAGGCAGAAGGGTGTATCACAGTGCCGGGTAGTCGTGGTTGCCAGCGTACTCCCCAACCCGGAGAAGTCATGCAGGGGCAGCAGCAGAGCGGCCCCGGCCACCCCGCCGGCAATCAGCGCAGTCAGTGCGCTGTATCGCCGCCGCCACAGCATCTCGATCCCGGCCCATAACAGCAGTGGCATGATCAGGAAGATCGCCATCAGGTGGATCTCCACCGCCAGTTGTGCCGCCAGCAGGCCCAGCAGCGCGACCTTCCACGGGGTGTGGCCTTCACGCAGGTGCAGGTAGAACAGGCACAGCCCCAGCGCCGCCGCGATCACCCAGATCTCCTGCCGGGCGATGTGGCTGGCCCCGAACACGTTCAGGCTGGTGGTGAAGGCCATTGCCGCGATCAGCCCGGCCATTGGACTGAACAGCCTGCGCCCGACGGCATACAGCAGGATCGAGGCCAGTATCCAGCCCGTGGTCGAGGTCAGGCGGTGGACGAGGTGTGAAGATCCGAACACACGCAGCACGTTCCCGGCGAGCAGCATCATGTAGCGCCCACCGCTCTCATTGCGGAGCGCGTTGTCCTGCGCGAGGAAGTCGAACGCCGGGATGCCGCGGGTAGCGGCATTCCAGCTGATTGAGGCGTTGCCCGCTTCGTCACAGTGCGGCATCGGGTACGCCGCGAGGCTGAACAGGTTGACGACGAGGATCACCGCAATTCCGGCGACCAACAGGAGGATGGGGCGCAGCTTCAGAGGTGGCACGGGTCAGACCTCACGGCCAGGTGCAGGCATAGAGTCGCTGGGGGCCATACGGCGGGGCCCGATTGACGCGCACCAGCGGGTCAACCTCTTCTTCCGGCGCGCAGGCCGCGCTGACGATATCCTGCAGCGCGCGCGCGAAATCCGTCTGATCGAGGCGGCAGCCCGTCACCGCATCCAGCACGACGTAATCCGGCTGCAAGGCAGCCAGTTTCGCCGCGATCATCG
>JADZAD010000029.1 GCA_020852775.1 Anaerolineae bacterium | reverse complement strand
CTGGGCGACCTGCCCGGCCACCTGGTGACCGCGCCCGCAATCGGAGCAGGCAGCGCCGCCATGCGCAGTGCAGCCACCGGGCGTGCCCCACAGAACTGGTCGCTCCGCCCGACACAGCCACCGCGCGCCAGTGTGGAACAGAAAGCCGCCGTACAGGCAGAATGCGTCTACCGTACAGGGCAGCGGGTCAGCCATCCCAGATTCGGCGAGGGGATCGTGATCAGCAGCCAGATCAACGGCGGAGATGAAGAAGTAAGCGTGATCTTTCAGGAAGCCGGGCCGAAGAAGTTGATGGCCGGCTTTGCTAACCTGACGATCCTCGGCTGAAGACAGAGCTACTGGCGGAAGGTTCCCGGCGCCGCGCCGGGGACGGGGGTGCGGCGCAGCACGTCCTCGACAACCCCCTGCGCGGAGATGTTCCCCATCCGTACCGCCGGGCTGATAATCACCCGGTGAGCCAGCGTGACGGGGGCCATTTCCTTGACGTCATCCGGCAGCACATGGTCACGGCCGGCAAGCGCCGCCCGCGCCTGGCAGGCGCGAAACAAAGCCAGACTCCCACGTGGGCTGGCCCCCAGGTAGACATCGGGGTGCGAGCGGGTCGCGCTGGTTATATCGACGATGTAGCGCCTCACCTGACGGTCAATGTAGATGTTTCTGATCTCATCCTGAGCGCGAACCAACTGTTCCAGGGTAATGACCTGTTCGATCTCAGTGACGGGGTGAGTAAACTGCTGGGCATCGAGCAGGGCCAGTTCATCCTCAAGCGCTGGATAGCCGAGGTGAATCCGCAGCATGAAGCGATCCAACTGTGCTTCGGGCAGGGGGAACGTGCCCTCGTATTCGATCGGATTCTGCGTGGCCAGCACCAGAAATGGACGGGCGAGCTGGTAGGTCGTACCGTCTACAGTTGCCTGCCGCTCCTCCATCGCCTCAAGCAGAGCGGACTGTGTCTTGGGGGTCGCCCGGTTGATCTCATCTGCCAGCACGATATGGGCCATAAGCGGGCCGGGCCGGAATTCGAATTCGGCACTGCGCTGGTTATAGACTGATACCCCGGTGACATCGCTGGGCAACATGTCCGGGGTGAACTGAATCCGGCTGAAGTTGCTCCCGATTGAGCGGGCCATCGCCTTTGCCAGCATTGTCTTGCCGACGCCGGGCACGTCTTCAATCAGGATATGACCCTGACAGAGCAGACCAATCAGCGTGTAGAGCACTTCACGGCGCTT
Source organism: Anaerolineae bacterium (assembly GCA_020852775.1). Taxonomy (GTDB): domain Bacteria; phylum Chloroflexota; class Anaerolineae; order Aggregatilineales; family UBA3940; genus JADZAD01. The sequence continues at coordinate 4,972 of JADZAD010000029.1, read as the reverse complement.
ACCGAAGATTACCCGCTCGACATTCTGGATCACCCGTTCACCGACGACCTGCGCTGTTGATGCCATACCGTCTGCCATTCCCTGAATAGAAGTGTCACGAGTCCTGGAGTATATATCCGATCGTGGGCTGTCCTTCAAGCAGCCATATGGTGACAGCCGGCAGTGTAAATGAAACAGCCAGCCCGTGAAGGCTGGCTGTGACTGGCTTTCAGCGCTGGCCTAGCGGCCAATGTGCATGGGCATGATGACGTGCGTAAAGGATGAGTCACCAACCGGCTGGAGCACTCCCGGCTTATCGGAGCGGGAAGTGCTGATGATTACCTGATCCTGCTTGATCACGCTCAAAACATCAATCAGGTAGCGCACGTTGAAGGCTACTTCAACCGAGTCGCCTTCGATGCTGGCATCGATGACGACTTCGTTGTCGCCAGTCTCTGCTGAGGTCGCCGTGACCCGCACCGTGCCGGCCATACCGTCACGCGGCTCGATACTCAGGCGGACGGTGTTATTGGACTCCCGGGCAAAGATGTCTGCGCGCTTACAGGCGCGCAGGAAATCCTGCGTATCGACGATCGTGCGGGTAGTGAGGTCGGTGGGGATGATCTGCTTGAAATCCGGGAAGGTGCCGTCGATCGTCTGTGACATCACATCGATATTCGTCATATTGAAGAGCACCTGTGATCGCTCTTCAGGCAGGATCATGTAGATATTCTGCTCTTCATCAGCGCTGATACGCGCCAGTTCGCTCAGAGTGCGGGCCGGGATGACGAAATTGAACGAGCCGTGGTAGTCGGTATCCACCGGCACCGAGCGCACCGACAGGCGGAAGCCATCGGCGGCGGCCATCGTAAGGATACCCTCCTGATAACTGACCCACACCCCCGTCAGAATCGGGCGGCTATCATCCCGCGCGGCAGCGAATGCGACGAGCGCGATGGTATCCCGCAGGACCTCCGCGGGGACGGGTACGATCTGGTCGCTCTCGGAGGATTCCGGCATGATCGGGAACTCGCTGGCGTCAATCCCCTTGATATTCGCCTGTGTCGCGCCACATGAGAGGTGCAGCGTGTTGGTGCGGACGGCGGCCTCAATATCGACGCGCTCCGGCGAAAGGGTGTTCACCAGATCATTCAGGGTGCGGGCCGGAACAGTCAGTGCGCCGTCTTCCTCGACTGATGCGCCTATCCAGGCGGTGATGCCCATATCAAGGTTGGTGGCGGCAAGGCGCAGGCGACCGTTATCAGTGGCCAGCAGGACGTTCGACAGGATCTGAAGCGAGCTGCGGCTGCCCACGGCGCGGCTGACGATATTCAATCCACGCGCGAGGTTATCCTGCAGACATGAGACACGCATACCCATAGGTGCCCTCCGGTATACTATAGATGTACGTAGAGGCGACGATGTTAATCGTGCCGGAAGCACATACGCCGGATACAGCAAACAACCAGTTTGTCCGGCTAATTGATGTAAGTGTACAACATATGTTGTACAAGCACAATCTATTGTGAGTGTACAACATATACAAGCCAGGCGGAAGGAGTACCAAATGGCCAGATTTGACCTGCTGGAAGGGTTGAAGATCGTCACGCCCAGGATGATCGCCGCCGGACTGGTTCACCCGTTCCGGGAAGCCTACCGCACACTCCGAGCGGCGGAACCCGGCGCTCCGGCAATAGCACACGGGCTCAGGGCAGTGATACAGGGCTTGCAGAAGGCACCACCTGTATCACTGCCTCCAACTGAGGCCTTTGAGCGGCCCACCTGTGTCACCCACACGATACGTCCTGCAACACACACGCTCGACATTCACACGGACCGGGGCATATGGCGTATCACCTTGCTTGATGATGACGTGATGCTGCTGCGCTATCGCACCGATGGGGTGTTTGATCCACCTGCTTCATACGGAGTAGACAAGCACCTTGGGGAGTGGCCACGCCCGGCGCTGAGTATTGAGGAGGACGAGCGACAAATCCGTGCCGCCGGCGGAGCGATGATACTTACAATCGAGAAGCAACCCTATCATCTGCGCGTGGAGGACAATGCGGGCAGGGTGATCATCAAGGAGTACAGTGGGCCGGGTACTGCCGGGCAGCAGCGGATGTGGCAGCTTGAGCTGCAGAGTGGAACTGCCTGCTATGGACTGGGCGAGAAGGCCGATCGGACGAACCATACCGGCAAGCGTTTTGAACTGTGGAATACGGATCAGGGTGGCTACAGCCGGGATGATGATCCGCTGTACATGAGCATCCCCTTCATGATGCTGCACAGCCGGGGAGTAACCACGGGCCTGTTCTTCGATAACCCTTACCGGGCCTGGGTAGATTGTGGAGATACCCGGCACGAAGTGCTGGAGTATCGCGTCGTGGGTGGCGAACTGCGCGTATATGCATTCTCCGGAACACCACTGCACATCATGGAACAGTACACCGCGCTTACCGGCCGCGCGAAGCTCCCGCCGCTCTGGGCGCTGGGTTTCCACCAGTCGCGCTGGAGCTATTTTCCACAGGAGCGCATCCTCGAACTGGCGCGGGAGTTTCGCCAGCGAAGGCTGCCTTGCGACGTGATCCACCTGGATATTCATTACATGGATGGCTACCGCTGCTTCACCTGGAACCCGGAGCGGTTCCCAGAGCCTCGTGCCATGCTGAAGACGCTGCACGAGACGGGGTTCAAGGGCCTGTCGATGATCGACCCGGGAATCAAGGTGGACCGGAACTACCGGGTCTGTGCAGAGGGGCTGCAACATGGATACTTCATCAGCTACCGGGACAGCGCACTGTTCAGCGGCCCGGTCTGGCCCGGCGCATGCTACTTCACCGATTTCACCGACCCGGCGGCACGCGCCTGGTGGGGGGAACAGTACCGCGGGTTGATTGAAGACGGTATGGACGCTTTCTGGAACGACATGAACGAGATCGCGCTGATCGTCCCACACCGGCAGGACAGCCCGGTACACGTACCGGATACCATCCAGCACAAGGGTGAGGATGGCAATCCGCGCAGCCATGCCGAGATTCATAATGTATATGGCCTGCTGATGACACAGGCCAGCGTCGAGGGGCTGGCACGGCTGCGCCCGGATCGCCGCCCGCTGCTGCTCAGCCGCTCAGGATGGGCAGGGCTGCAGCGCTACTCGATGCACTGGACGGGTGACAACCACAGCACCTGGGACGACCTGCTGCTGTCAATACAGATGATTCTGGGACTGGGCATGTCCGGAATCGCGCTGACAGGCAGCGATGTGGGCGGCTTCACCGGGGGGCCCAGCCCGGAGCTGTTCGCACGGTGGATGCAGTTTGGCGCATTCTCGCCATTCTACCGTGCCCACTCAATGATCGGGTCGCCGGATCAGGAGCCGTGGGCGTTCGGCCCGGAGGTAGAGGCGATCAACCGGAAATATCTGGAGTTGCGCTACCAGCTCCTGCCGTATATTTACACCGCAACCTGGCAGGCCGCGCAGAGCGGCGCACCACTGGCCCGGGCGCTGGTTCTGTGCTTTCCGGACGATCCCGCCGTGGTCGATCGGGATGACGAATACCTGTTCGGAGATGCGCTGCTGGTCGCACCAGTCGTCACTGAAGGGGCGACAGAACGTGAGGTCTACCTGCCAGCAGGAGAATGGTATGACTTCTGGAGTGAGGAGCGGTTCGATGGGCCGGGCATGATTACACTACAGGCGCCGCTGGATCGCCTCCCGTTGTTCGTAAAGGGTGGAGCCGTCATCTCAATGTGGCCGGTACAGCAGTATGTCGGCGAAGACACCGCCCCCGTCCTGACGCTGGCAGCCTATCCGGCGAACGGCGAACATCAGAGTGTCCTTTATGAGGATGACGGTGCATCACCGGATTACCTCAACGAGAGTGCCCATTGTGTGTCTCGGTTCAGCCTCAGCCAGGGAAGGGCGGGGATGCCGGTTACACTGCGGCGCACAATCGTGGAGGGCACGTATCGGCCCGCGAACTTGCTGTGCTGCATAACCCTTCACGGTATGCCGGGCGCCCGGGAGGCTGTGCTGGAGGGCGGGGAGATTCGCGCAATACGCTACGAGGCTGAGAGCCGCACCCTGACGATCGAGATCGACAGCGCCGGGGACTTTGCACTGATCGTTACGCCCTGAAAGTATGATTGTGACATTCCCTGTCACAGATCGGTGATAGACTGATAGTAGAGGAGTTCTATCTTACTGGTTGAAGTACGGGGAACGTGACCATGACAGCCTTTCATAACCAGCCATATGTGGTACTGGAGCAGCCAGAGCAGGCAAACGGAGCATCCGGAGTACTCATTAACCTGATGCTGGATACCGAAGCATCGATGCTGGTTGCTCTGAGTGAACAGTACGGAGTCCGGCGAATCCCGGGGCTGAATAAGAGCAGCCTGATCCAGCGCATCCTGTCGCTCTGCTCAACTGAGCAACTGGATGATCTGCAGAACCAGCTGATTGCTGCCCGGTATGGATCATTCAGCGTGGCTGAATTGATCGACCTGGCTGTCAGGCTTGCGGACGCAGACAGCAAACCACGCCTGCAAAGCATTTCTGCGGGGGAGGCTACCCTTCTCGAACAGAAGCAGGGGCGCTGGCTGTTCACGATGCGCGGGCACGACGTGGTGATTGACACCAGCCGTCGAACGCTCTCATGTGACTGCCACTACTTCACGTTCGCCGCCCACCGGCACGGGTTGTGCAAGCATCTGGCGCTGGGTTTCACGCTCATCCCTGAAGCCTACGCCCACCGGGCCCTGGTGGATCTGCTGGTAGCCGCACAGTATGGTGGGGATGACACCCCTTACTGGCGCTTCACGCGGTCTTCAGCAGCGTGACAGAAGTTCCGCTGCCGAGGTGCTTTGTGCGCCCCGGGGTGCTATACTGTTTTCAGGTTATCGTTCACAGAGTGAGGTAGCATTATGCCTTTTGGTGGACTCAGACTCCCTGAATTGCTCATCATTCTGGCGATCGTCGTGCTGCTCT
>JADZAD010000028.1 GCA_020852775.1 Anaerolineae bacterium | reverse complement strand
GCCAGCCGGCGCCCACCAATATCGATCATCTGCATTGGCTGTCTTCCTTCTATGACTGGTATTGCATGAACCACACATAGTATAGCCGGGGAGCCTCTCCTCTTGACCATCCCCCCGCATCCTATTACTCTTATCCGTAACAGGACGTTGCTGAAAGATCAGTCCCAGTTCATATCTCGACCTTACCCGCACGTGGCTGCCCGCCTGTACCGGTATGCCAGGCAGTCCACCTCCATCAGAGAGGATATCTGAGGATGAAACAGCGATTCCTGGTAACCCTGTCCGTTCCTGTACTGGCCTCCGCGCTGGCGTGCGGCTCCTTGCCGGCGATCACCATCGGTGAGCCAGCCACGGCAACCCCTCTCCCTCCCACGGTGACCGTGACACCGGAACCGGTACAGCCCAGCCCGGTGCCCAGCAGCACAGCACTGCCACCAACCGAGCCGCCGACCGCGGCCCCGCCCACCGTACCAGCGGGCCCGCTGCCTGTCTCGGCTGTGATCAGCGCGGACAACGCCGCCGACCTGGTGGAGTTCCAGAATATCTACATCGCGCCAACTGCGATTGTCTCTGCGCCATTTTCCCCGACCGCCCTGCAGGTTGCGAGCTTCGGCTTCGACAAACTTGTTCGTGTATGGGATATCGCCAACGACACCAGCGTGGCGCTCGCGTATGAACTGAGCGGCCACACAGAGAGCGGGTTCGCCCTGTCGTATTCGCCGGATGGCAGTACGCTGGCCTCGGGGGCCGGAGACTTCACCGTGAGGCTGTGGGATCCGGCAACCGGGCGCAGCCTCAAGACGATCCGCACCCAGTCAGATGTGTACCGTATCGTGTGGTCACCCGACAGTACCCGGATGGCGTTCGTCGGCTACCTGAACAGCCGTATCTTCGTTATTGACCCTGACAGCGGCCGAGAGATCAGCCAGATCAGGAGTGGCAATACGATCCTGTGGTCAGTCGCGTACTCACCCGATGGCACAATGCTGGCTGCCGCCGATAACGACGGTGTGGTAACGATCTATGATGGCGAAAACTACAGTGAGATCAACCAGGTCAGCACCGGGCAGGGTGCTGGCTGGGATATGGAGTTCTCACCCGATAACAGCCTGCTGGCAAGCTGCAACGCCAGCGGAAAAGCCATGATCTGGCGCACCGATAGCTGGGCGCGGGTGGCTACCATCGAGGCGCATTCCGGCGAATGCACAGACGGCGTGTTCACGCCGAACGGAGAGGTCTACTTCACCGTCGGCGCGGACGGAAACCTGAACGCCTGGGATCCGCGCAGCGGTGCGCAGTTGAACCGCATTTACTTCGGACGCTACCTGTGGTGGGTCAGTGTCTCCCCTGCCGGTGACCTCATCTCGGTGGCAAACGATGATGGGACGCTGCGTATCCTGGGCATCCGTTGAAGCAGTTTCAGGAAACAGACCGCAGGCCGTATCTCTCTGCGGGATACGGCCTGCGGCTTTGTGGGTTCAGGTGGCGTCCGTGCCCTGTCTGTACAGGCCGATCCGGTTGCCTTCGGGGTCGGTGAAGACGGCAATCCATCCCTGGCCGGGGATAGCCATCTTCGGAATCAGGACAGCGGCGCCCAGTTCCTCAGCCCGCCGAAGATCGGCATCCACATCCTCGGATTCAACGTAGAAAACGACAGTACCTGGCTGGTATCCTCCTTCGCTGACCTCACCGATACCCCCGGCGACACCGTGTGCATCGAACGTGGCATAGCGAAACTCCGGCATGTAGTGACAGCTCCAGCCGAATACCTTCTGGTAGAACTCAACCCCTGCCTGGATATCCAGCGCGGGGACTTCCACATGTACGATCTGACGCGAACTCATCAGGTTGCCTCCCATCAGAACAGCCATATATCGTGGCTCCAATTCACCCGACGGCGGGCGGAACGCTACCCTTCACCCCGCCAGAAGCCTACCGTGTTCCCGGTAGGGTCCCTGAAGTAGGCAAGTTCGCCCACGCCGGGTACGTCTTCCCGTGGGTGAGCCACTGTGCCACCATGCTCGATAACCTTCCTGAGAGCAGCGTCAATATCGTCTGTGGAGATGTAGAAGACCTGCCCGCTGGACTGGTCGGACAGCCCGGCAATGCCGCCATCCAGCCCACCACCTGTGCGGAGCATGGTGTATTTGAGTTCCTCGTGGTGCGTGTACTGCCAGCCGAATAACTGCTGGTAGAACTGCGCCAGGGCGTCACGGTCTTTTGCTACCAGATCGAAATGGACAATACTGTGATGCTTCATCCGTGCTACCTCCTCTGATTGATTCATAGATAGAACATAAGGTCTATTATCGACCATCTGTTCTGTTCAGTCAATACGATTTTGATTATCAAAAATATCATCTTTTTCAGGATAGGTGGCTATCTGTGAGACGGCTATAATGATGATCAGCGATGGTCACCAGACGCGATGGAGGCACAAAACCATGCCAGAAGACAAGCAGGACGACAGCCGGGCAGGATTTTCGCTGCGGGAGGTGGCGGGTATCGCCCAGTGGGCGCTGCTGATCGTCTCGCTGGTGCTGAACCTGGTAATCATCCAGCAGCTTCTGCTGGCGCGGCAGGTGGCGCGCCAGGGGGTCAGCGATGCGATCGCTGTGCTGGAAGGCTTCCGCGGGCAGGTGTTCGAGTACACGTTCGTGGTCGATAACACGATCGCGCTCGATACGGAGCTCCCCGTCCGGGTGACCATTCCGGTCCGCCTCCGGCAGGACATCGATATTGATACCACCGTGACCGTCCCGGTCAACACACGTCTATTCGGCGTGATCGACCTCGATGTGCCGATCAAGACCACAATCCCGATTGACCTGACGGCCAACGTGGACATCGACGAGGTCTTCCCGGTGAATGCTGCCGTCCCGGTATACATTGAGCAGCCGGTATCGATTGCCGTCGCGGATACGCCTCTCAGCGGTACGATCAGCGAAGTACAACAGCGTCTGATCGCGCTCGAGGCCTCACTGGGCGGCTCACCGTTCAGCGCATTACCCCCCGCGCTGCAACCCAACCCCACCGATTAGAGGACGTCTACCATGGCAGGCGACATCAGCATTCGCGCCGCGACAGGCGCAGACCAGCCGATCATCAGCGCGATGGTCAGTGAGGCAAGGCTTGACCCGACCAGCCTGAACTGGCCTCAGTTCATGGTGGCGGAACAAGGGGGGCAGGTGATTGGCATCGGGCAGATCCGCCCACACCGCGACGGGCCGGAGCTGGGCAGCCTGGTTGTCCTGCCCGAATGGCGCGGGCAGGGCATCGCCGCCCGGCTGATCGAGGCGCTGCTGGCCCGGCAGCCAGGGGTGGTCTACCTGGAGTGCGCCAACCACATGGCGGAGTACTACACGCGCTTCGGCTTCCGGGAGATCAGCTGGCGGCAGGCTCCGCTAGCCCTCAGGTTCAAGTCAGGCATGGCGAACACGATCATCCGGCTGCGCGGTATTCGTAACCACCGGGTGGTCGTCATGCGGCGGCTTCACGGTTGAGCGTTGCGCCTCCTTACCGTGGCCGCTATACTGAGCTTCACCACTAACGAAGCAGGTTCTGATGCGCCCCGATACCTCTCTGTAGCCATACGCGCTCGCGCACTCTCCCACCTCAGCACAACCCGCCGGTGATGCTCCGTGAGCCGCTGTATGGAGCCCAGTGTTCCCGCCGGAAAACCCCGGCCGGGCGTCTTATGTTTGGTCATGGCGAGAGGCATCGATGTTACAGGTAAAGGGTGTCAGCAAAGCATACGGCAGTGAGGCCGTACTGCATAGTGTCACGTTCAATGTCAACCCCGGTGAGCGAGCCGCGCTGGTCGGGCCGAACGGCTGCGGCAAGACCACTCTGTTACGGATCATCGCCGGGGAAGAGAGCGCCGACGCAGGGGCAGTCAGCCGTCCACGGGAATCGACGCTGGGCTATCTGCCACAGGGGTTCGCCTTTTCGGGCGATCTGACGGTGGAGGCCGTTCTGCGAGGCGGTGTGCCCGGCTATGCTGGCGCGCTGGCCTGGATGCGGGAGCTTGAATCGCGGATAGCCTCCAGTGAGGGGGCGTCCACGGTGACGATCGACGAGTACAGCCGGGCGGTCGAGGAATTCGAGATCCTGGGAGGCTACGCGATCGAGACGCACATGCAGGTACTGCTCGACCGGCTCGGACTGTTCGGGGTGAGGTTCGACACGCCGGTCACGCAGTTGAGCGGCGGCCAGCAGACCCGCCTGGGGCTGGCCCGCCTGCTGCTCGCGGAGCCGACCTTCCTGCTGCTCGACGAGCCGACCAACCACCTCGATATCAGCGCCATCGAATGGCTGGAAACCTTCCTCGCCAGCTACCGGGGCGCGCTGCTCATCGTCAGCCACGACCGGCTGTTCCTCGACCGTACCGTTACGCGCATCATCGAGATCGACGCAGAGAGTCACCACGCTCGCGCCTTCGCCGGGAATTACACGGATTACGCCCGTATCAAGGCGACCGAATTGGACAAGCAGTGGGCGGCGTGGACAGATCAGCAGGAAGAGGACGAGGCGCTGGAGCGTGCGATCCACCTTGTGAGCCAGCGAGCTTCGCGCTACCAGAATATCTCGAAGAACGACTTCCAGCGGCGCAAGTCAAAAGTGCTGATGCAGAAGGCGATGGCACAGAAGACGCGCCTCGAACGCCAGGTGGGTTCGGATGACCGGGTCGAGAAGCCGAAAGAGGGCTGGGCACTCCGGGTGGACTTCGGGGAGATGCCCCGCGGCGGGCAGGAAGCCATCACGCTGCAAAATGCCGGGCACAGCTACGACGGCCTGAACTACCTGTTTCGCGGGGCAAGCCTGCTGCTGCGGCACGGAGAGCGGGTCGCGCTGATTGGCCCGAACGGCAGCGGGAAATCCACCCTGCTCCGGGCGATTGCCGGGGAGCTTGCGCTCTCGGAGGGCGTGATACGCATCGGCGCGAACGTGCGGATCGGCTATATGCCGCAGGGTCAGGAGACGCTTACGCCGAGGGAGACACCGTTCAGCGTGATCCAGGCGTCGGCCTCAACCAACGAGACGCCGGCGCGAAACTTCCTGCACTACTTCCTGTTCAGCGGAGACGACGTCTTTACGCCGGTCGAGCGGTTGAGTTATGGCCAGCGTGCCCGGTTGCTGCTGGCGCGGATCATCGCGCAGGGGGCGAACTGCCTGGTGCTGGATGAGCCGCTCAACCACCTCGATATCCCCTCGCAGGAGAAGTTCGAGGAGGCACTCGCGGCCTTCCCCGGCGCGGTATTGGTAGCAGCCCATGACCGCGCCTTCATCGACCGTTTCGCTACAGGTATCTGGTCACTGGAGCACAGCGGGATCGTGTCCTACCTGTCACGGGCGGATATGCGCCCCTGAGGGGGCTACGCCCGGACGTGCATATCGCCGATCCCGACCCACTTGTAGGTGGTCAGTTCTTCAAGCGCCATCGGGCCACGCGCATGCAGCCGCTGGGTGCTGATCGCCACCTCCGCGCCCAGCCCGAACTGCGCCCCATCCGTGAAGCGCGTCGAGGCGTTGACGTACACCGCCGCTGAGTCCACCCTCTGCACGAAGGCATCGGCATGGGCCTGCGTGCGGGTGAGGATGCCGTCGGAATGGCCGGTGCTGTGCTGGCGGATGTGTTCGATCGCCTGATCCAGCCCGTCCACAACCTTCAGGCCGAGGATCAGCGCCATCCACTCAGTGTCGAAGTCGCCATCCTGTGCCGCCTCGACGCCCGGCATACCACCGACGATCTCATACGCGCCGGGCTCGGCTTTGAAGACTACGCCGTCTCTGTCCAGCCGCTCAACCAGCCGGGGCAGGAACTCCCGCGCGACCGTGCGGTGCACCAACGCCGTATCAAGCGCGTTGCACACCGAGGGGCGCTGCGTCTTGGCATTGTGGATCACGTCAACAGAGCGGTCGAGATCGGCGGTATCATCGACGAACAGGTGGCAGATCCCCAACCCGCCGGTAATCACCGGGATGGTGGCATTCTCGCGGCAGAAGTCGTGCAGCCCGGCCCCGCCGCGGGGGATGATCATATCGACATACGCGCTCAGGCGAAGCAGGCCGAGGACGTATTCACGCGAGGTGTCCTCGATATACTGGACGCACTCTGCCGGAAGGCCAGCCTGTGCCAGCCCGTGCTGCACCACCCCACAGAGCGCGATGTTCGAGCGCAGCGTTTCTTTGCCGCCGCGCAGGATCGCGCCGTTGCCACTCTTCAGGGCCAGCGCCGCCACATCCACCGTGACATTCGGGCGGGACTCGTAGATCACACCGAGCACACCCATCGGAGTGCGCTGCTTATAGAGGTGCAGGCCATTGGGCAGGGTGCGCTCATCGAAGCGCATCCCGACCGGGTCAGGCAGTTCGACAACCTTGCGCACATCCGCCGCGATCCCCTCCAGCCGGGCGGGGGTCAGCGTCAGGCGGTCGATCAGCGCATCTGTGAGGCCACCCGCGCGGGCTTCGGCGACATCCTGCGCGTTCGCTGCGAGGATGTCCACCTGCCGTGTGATCAGCGCATCCGCGATGGCCGTCAGTGCGGCGTTCTTCTGCGAGGTCGGCGCGGTAGCGAGCACCTGTACGGCGCGGCGCGCCTGCCTGCCGATCTGTTCAAGGTCGATCATGATGGTCTGCCCCTCTGGTCATCTGCCTGTCTGAATTGGCGATGGTAGAAGGATAGCATGAAACACAGTCGGTATTCCAGAGCACGGCGTCTTCAGCTCTGGAGGAGGCGGGCCAGCTTGCCACGCGCGCGGGCGGCGAACCGGCTGATGGCGCGCCCGGGCGAGCTTTCGAGGGCAATCCGGGCAGTGAGTTCCAGTGAGAAGCGGAGACGGCGGAGCACGATTACGCTGGGCGCGCGCGGCGTTTCCAGCAGGCCGCGGAATAGCGCATCGTATCGCTCCGCCTGCACATCGAGGTTAAACGAGCGCTCGATGGTCGCCCGCCCGGCGGCACCCAGCCGCGCCCGCAACATGGGATCAGCGATCAGCCGCTCCAGCGCGGCGACCAGACCCGCGAGGTCATTATCCGCGATCAGCAGGCCGTTGACGCCGTCCTCAACCAGTTCCGGGATGTCGTCCACCGCGGTTGCCACGACCGGCTGGCGCGCCGCCATGCTCTCCAGCAGGGAGTTCGGAATGCCTTCGTTGTTCGGGCGAGAGACACACGCGCCGATGTCAAAGCCACGGATCAGCGCTTCGGGCTGCTCCACGTGCCCGGTGAAGCGGATGAACTCCTCAAGGCCGCGTGCGCGTTCCCGCAGGAGTGACATCTCGTCGGGTGCGCCGGGGATGCGTGAGTTGTCGCCCACCAGCACCAGCCGTACCTGCGGATAGCGCCGCGCAAGCGCCCGGACGGCGTCGATCAGCAGGCCGAGATTCTTCCCCGCGCCGAAGCGCGACACCCGCCCGATCACGATGTGCTCCGGGCCAAAGTCCAGCCGATCCGGCGGCGTAGTGTCCAGCTCCGCGAGGTCGATGCCGTTATAGATCAGGTGAATCTTCTTCCGCGGGATCAGGCGCGCAATTGGCTCGATCGTACTGCGCGTCGAGGCCACGACCGCGTCCAGCCCGCGCTTGGAGCGCAGCGCGACGCCGCTGCGCAGCCCGTCCGTGCGCTCGACCACTACCGGCACACCCGCTGCGAGAGCACAGTCAGCGTACAGGCGCACGTTACCGTACTGCACCACCTGGATGCGCTTACGGCGCAGCAGGCGTACCAGACGGAGCCAGTCATGCCCGACGTAGATGGCCTCGCCCAGTGCGTGAAAGCGCGGCGTGATCTCCTCGACTTCGGTGGCAACAAAGGTCAGGTCATAGCGGTCGCGCAGGCGTGAGGCCAGCCGGTAGATCCACGTCTCCATCCCGCCGATGTGAAAATCCTGCAGGATGTACGCCAGCCGTATCTTCTCCGCCGGAACGTCTTCGGACCTCATCAGCGCCTCCGCAGCAGGCGGCGCGCAGCATGTTTCCACAGCGCCACCGTGAAGGGCCAGCGGCGCATCCCCAGCGCCCAGACCGGCCACGCCTGCCGTGCGGCATCGCCCCCCCACCACGTCAACCGGTCGGCCCATGCGGCGTAATTGGCGGCTTCGGCGCGCCGCCGGGCCAGCGCGGGCATCCGCGCGAAGCGCTCCCGGATCGCCTGGGCCGCGGCTTCCAAGTCGGTCGATTCCGCGCCCTGCTCAGAGCGTTCAGTTGCCAGTTGGCGCGCAAGCGCGGCGTAAGCGTTCTGCTCGGTGTTGCGGCGCAGGCTGGCCATCCCCGGGCTGAAGCGCATCCGGTAGAGCACATCCGGCACGTTGGCTGCCTGTGCGTGTTCACAGAGCCGCAGCCAGAGATCGTAATCCTGCGCCAGCCGGAAGGGTTCGCGGTACAGGCCCACCGCTTCGGCCACCTCACGCCGGAACATCACCGAGCCGTGTGCGAAGCTGTTCTTCTCGCGCAGTTGCGCGGCGATCGCCTCATGCGTCAGCGGGTAATCGAAGCGGCGCACCAGCCGCCCCACCGCGTCGAGCCACTCGACCTGCGAACCAAGCAGCGCGACATTGGGGTTGGCGTCCAGAAACGCCGCCTGCCGTTCGAGGCGTTCAGGCGCGGAGATGTCGTCGGCGTCATGCCGGGCGATGTAACGCCCGCGTGCCAGCCGGATCCCGGCATTGAGCGCCGCCGCCTGCCCCCGGTTGGCCTCAAGGCGCTGCACACGCAGGCCAGGGAAATCCAGCGCTGCCAGGTAAACCGGGGTCTCGTCCGTTGAGCCGTCATCGACGATGATCACCTCGACGCCGCTCAGGGTCTGGGCCTGCAGGGAGGCAAGCGCAGGGGCCAGCCCGGTTTCACCACTGTTGTAGACCGCGATCACAACTGAGACAAGCGGCTGATCAGACAAGGCCGAGCCTCCTGTAAGTGGCCACCTCGATAGCGAGGACGGAGTCGAGGGAATACCCGGCCCGGATGGCTTCACGCGCCGCCGCGCCAACCCGCGCCCGGCGGTCGGGCTGGCTGAGCGCGGTCACGAGCGCCCGGCGGATCGCCTCGGGTGAGGGATCGTCGCACCGGTAGCCGGTCTGGTCGTGGCATACCAGCCGCTCACTGCCATGCACCGGGGTTGCCACCACCGGCAGCCCCATCGACATCGCCTCCATCAGCGCCTTGGGCAGCCCCTCGTAGAGTGAAGGCAGCACGAACAGGTCACACTCTGCCAGCAGGCGCGGCAGGTCAGCCTGTGGCACTACGCCGGGCATCTCGATCTGGATACGCTTCTCAGCGGCCAGCCGGGCCAGCGGCTCACGCAGGGGGCCATCACCGATCAGGCGCAGGCGCACGTCCTTCATCCCGGCGGCAGCCTCGATCAGCGCTTCGAGGTTCTTCTGCGGGGCGAAACGCCCGACAAAGCCGATCAGCCCCGGTTGTGGCGCAATCTCCGGGAACGGGCGGAAGTGGTCGGTATCGATGAAGTTGGGCAGTACGGTCAGGCGGCGTGGTGGCAGGGCGTACCAGCGCCGGGCGCTGGCGGCGTCCTCGGCGGTGGGCAGGAACAGATGGCCTGCCCGGTGGAACAGGCGTGCTTCGTAGCGCCACAGCCCGAAGCGTAACCGCAGCGAGGGCCGCTGCCCGGTCGTGAAGCGTGAGAGCAGGTAGCCGCCGCGGATCACCGGGAAGGCCCCGGCCAGTATGCGGGCCGCGAGCACCGCTTCGGAGCCTTTGATCTGGTTGCTGCGGGCGATGGCAACCTCTGTGAGAACTTCACGGTAAAGCGCCGGTGCACGCCGCAGGAACTGCTCCGGGGAGAGGCGTTCGGGGTTGTTGAGCAGCCGGATCGGGTGGATGGCCTCCGCCAGCACAAGGTCTTCATCGCCGCCGTAGGTGATGAAGGTGACCGGGCCAACGTGCTCAGCGAGGCGGCGGAAATAGGCGGCCTCCCGCGTGAGGAACCCGGCCTTCGCCCAGTCCTGCAGGGAGACGCCGAGCGTGAAGAACAGAACCAGGCCGCGCCGGGCCACGCTTTACCCCTGCTCCGCCTGGACGGGGTGGAGGCGGCACCACAGTTCGCCCCAGACGGGGATCAGTTCGTCGATCACCAGCCCGGCGGCGGTCATCTCCTCACGGAACACCGGCTGGCGGAACTCGATGAAATGCGTCGGATCGAGGCGGTAATCGCTACCAAGTTCGTCCTGCAACGGGATACGCCAGTCACGGTCATAGGCCGGGACACGGATCAGGATGCGCTCCGGCTGGTAACGCCCCACCACCGAACGCAGCAGCCCGACCCGGTCGTCGATGTGCTCGAGTACGTTCGAGAGGATGATCACCGAGAAGTGTTCACCCTCAGGCAGCTCGTGCAGTGCGTCTCCGGCGATGAAGGTCACACCGGGGTGGCTGTAACGATGCCGGGCGGCGCGGATCGACTTCTCGTTGATGTCGATGCCGTAGACTGTCGCCCCGGTCTGCGCGGCGACATCATGCGCCAGCGATCCGCCGCCGCAGCCGATATCGAGCACCCGGTCAGTCGCCTGGATGCGCTCGGTGAAGAAGTCGTGGTAACGCAGATGGCGGTGCTTGGTATGCTCCCCACCGCCGTACTGGATCGCCAGCCTGCCCTCGACCCGGTACACGCGGCGGTCGAGGTCAAACAGGAAGCGCAGGCCCTCTGCGGGTGGCAGGGCGCGGGCGTAATACGCGGCAAGGCCTCCCAGTGCGGCAGCGGCCCGCTCACGCGGGAACAGGCGCAGGAATCCACGGGCAAGCATGCCCAGCGGGCGGCGAATGAAGGTCACAGGAGGCGCTCCGGGGGAATGGACATAGGGACATTATAACGAAGTAGAAAGTGTATCTGCTATGCGCGGTCTGCGATCAGCGAATACGGAGAGGAGAGACCTCCGGTAGTGTGGTGGAACAGCAGACGGACGTAGCTGATCGCCTCAAACAAAGACGGCCCGCATTACACGGGCCGTTTTCTGTGCGAAGGTATCCTCACTCAGCCGAGCAGCTTGCGCTCAACGAGCTGGTCGAGGCGTTCGCGTACTTCCTCGAAGGGGATGCGCTGCATCACCGGGTCGAAGAAGCCCTTGACAATCAGGCGGGTCGCTTCGGCGCGCGGGATGCCGCGGCTCATCAGGTAGAAGATCTCGGTCTCATCGACTTTGCCCGTCGCGGCGGCATGCGTGCAGCGCACGTCATCGGCCTGAATCTCCAGCCCCGGGATGCTGTCCGCGCGTGCGGTGCGGTCGAGCAGCAGGTTGCGGTTGACCTGGTAGCCGTCCGTCTGCTGCGCGCCGGGGTCTACCAGGATCATGCCCTGCCACACGGAGCGGCTCTCATCCTTGAGTGCGCCCTTGTAGAGCAGGTCGCTGGTGTTCCGCAACGCGTGGTGATTCTGCTGGGTATCGATGTCAAGGTGCTGCTGGTTATTGTAGAAATACAGCCCGGAAATCCGCCCCCAGGCGTCGTCCTCATCCAGTTCGAGCGTCGTGAAGACTTTGCTCAGGCGGGTGCCCATCTCACCGGCTACCCAGTCAAGGCGCCCGCCACGGCCAATGCGCCCGCGCTGGTGCTCGAAGTTATACAGCCCCTGATCCCAGTTCTGCAGGCGCACAAAGCGCAGATCGGCGTCCTGCCGTACAAGCAGTTCAATCGCGCCAAGATGCAGCGAGAGGTCATCGGTCTCCGGTGAGGCGCTCTCATGCAGATAGGTCGCGCTCGCACCGGGTTCCAGGATGGCGAGGATATGCGTCGCGGTGGTCATATGGCCGGGCGCATACTCGACACTGTGCAGCGGCAGTTCAACGTGAACATTCGCCGGGACGTACAGGAAGGTGCCGTGCGTCCACATCGCGCCATGCAGCGCCGAGAACTTATCCGTGCCCACCGGCACAGCCTCGTTCATGAAGTGCTTCTGCACCAGCGCGGCGTGGTCATGCAGGGCGGAGGCCATATCAGTGAAGATCACGCCCTGTGCCGCGAGTGCCGGGTTGAGTTCACGCTTGACCAGTTTGCCGTTGACGAACACCAGCAGGCCGCCCTGCTCTTCGCCGATCAGGGGGCGGTAGAGCGCATCCGGTACGTCGCTGATCGAGACGCCGTTCGGGGCCTGCAGGTGAAACATCTGGTTCCACTTCAGGCGGGCTATGCTGGTGCGGCGCCACGGCTCATCACTGGTGGTCGGCATTGCAGTAGCTTCAGCCAGTTCCCATGCTGCCAGCCGCTTCTCACGCATCCACTCCGGTTCACCCAGCCGTTCAGAGAGCGCGATGACGTCGTCCCGTGTAAGCGGGAAGGTTGAGGTTCGGGTTTGGGCCATCACTCGTTACTGTCTCCGTTCGTAACAGGGGCGACGCCTGTGTAAAAAGGAGTCGCCCCCGGCAATGTTCAGAATCAGGCCGTTCCTGTGCTAACCGATCGAGCCTTCCATCTGGAGCTGGATCAGGCGGTTCAGTTCCATGGCGTACTCCATCGGCAGTTCCTTGACGAGCGGCTCAATGAAGCCGTTGACCACCATCGCGCTGGCCTGCTCTTCACTCAGGCCGCGGCTCATCAGGTAGAAGAGCTGGTCTTCACCCACTTTGCTGACCGAGGCTTCATGCCCGACAGTGACATCCTGGTCCTCGATCTCGATGTAGGGGTAGGTGTCGGAACGGCTGTGCTCATCCAGCAGCAGGGCATCGCAAACGACGTTGCTGCGGGTATCAAACGCGCCCTCATCGACCTTGAGCAGGCCGCGGTAGCTGGCCTGGCCGCCATCCTTGCTGATCGACTTGCTGGTGATCTTGCTGGTAGTGTGCGGCGCATGGTGCACCACCTTGCCGCCCGCGTCCTGGATCTGGCCGCGCCCGGCGAAGGCAATACTCAGGATTTCCCCATGCGCACCGGGCTCCATCAGGTGCACCGCCGGGTACTTCATCGTAAGCTTCGAGCCGAGGTTACCATCGACCCATTCCATCGTCGCATCACGATAGGCCAGCGCGCGCTTGGTCACCAGGTTGTAGACATTCGTGGACCAGTTCTGGATAGTCGAGTAGCGGCAGCGCCCACCCGCCTTGACGATGATCTCGACGACCGCGCTATGCAGGCTGTCCGAGCTGTAGATCGGTGCGGTGCAGCCCTCGACGTAGTGGACGAAGGCCCCCTCATCGACGATGATCAGCGTCCGCTCGAACTGGCCCATATTCTGGGTATTGATGCGAAAGTAGGCCTGCAGCGGCATATCGACCTTGACGCCCTTCGGGACGTAGATGAATGAGCCACCCGACCAGACCGCCGAGTTCAGCGCGGCGAATTTGTTATCGTTGTAAGGGATGACCGTGCCGAAGTATTCCCGGACGAGATCCGGATGCTCGCGCAGCGCATCATCCATACTCAGGAAGATCACTCCCTGCCGCGAAAGCTCTTCCCGTACCTTGTGGTACACCACCTCTGACTCGAACTGCGCGCCCGCGCCGGCGAGAAACTTGCGTTCAGCTTCGGGGATGCCCAGCTTGTCGAAGGTTTCCTTGATCTCCGCCGGGACTTCGTCCCAGTTCGCGCTTTCACGGTCAGTGGCGCGGACGAAGTAGTAAATATCCTGGAAGTCGATCTCCTGCAGCATGGGGGGGCCCCAGTTCGGCATCGGGCGCGCCTCGAAATGCGCCAGCGACTTCAGGCGGAAATCGGTCATCCACTCCGGCTCGCTCTTCAACCAGGAGATTTCCTTCACTACGTCAGCGTTCAAGCCCTTCTTAGCTTTGAAGACATAGTTCTCAGGCACACTGAAGCCGTACTTCTCAGCGTAACTCTCATTAAAGCCATCGAGCTGCATCGATTCGTCGGTCATCGGAACATCCTTTTATCACTCAATCCAGCGTAACGTGGCTTATTCAGCGCTTTCACCCTGCTTCTCGCGGAGCCAATCGTAGCCATGCTCTTCGAGATGCAGCGCCATATCCGGGCCACCGCTCTCCGCGATCTGCCCGTTCAGCATGATGTGGACGTGCTGCGGCTTGATGTAATTCAGGATGCGCTGGTAGTGCGTGATGACCAGCACGCCAAGGTCGGGGCCATACAGCCGGTTCACGCCCTCGGAGACGATGCGCAGCGCGTCAATGTCGAGGCCGGAGTCGGTCTCGTCGAGAACGGCGATGCGCGGCTCCAGCGCGGCCATCTGCAGGATTTCCGCCCGCTTCTTCTCACCACCGGAGAAGCCATCATTGAGGTAGCGTCCGGCGAAGTTATGATCCATGTCGAGCATGTCCATCTTTTCCTTGAGGAAACGACGGAACTCGGGGATCGGCATGCCGGAGTCGTGTTCGTTCTTCGCCTTGCGATGCGCGTTGATCGACTGGCGGATGAAGTTCGCCAGCGTCACGCCGGGGATCGCCACCGGGTACTGGAAGGCGAGGAACATGCCCAGCTTGCTGCGTTCGTCGGCTTCCATTTCGAGCAGGTCGTGGCCGTCGAAAATGATCTGGCCAGCAGTGACTTCATATTCCGGGTGTCCCATCAGCGTATAGGCCAGCGTACTCTTGCCGGAGCCATTCGGCCCCATCAGCGCGTGCACTTCACCCTGCCGGACAGTAAGGTTGACCCCCTTCAGGATCGGTTTATTTTCGACACTGACATGGAGGTTACGGATCTCCAGGGCTACACTCATGCTTACAGGTCCTCCTGCGAACATAATAGCGGTTGAGAATATGATGAGAAAGTCAGGAGCAGAGGGTAAAGCTGCTCTCAGGTCACAATTTGAACCGGGTTTAAACCCTTGACGGGAGTATACCGTAGCGCCATTTCCGTGTCAATTAGCATGATAGTTATCTGAAATATTGACGTCACAGCAGCCGTCCGCTATACTCCCGGATTATCGTCAGTTCAAGGATTCTGTCGCTACAAGTTGGCCGCATGCAGAGCACCCGGCAGGAAGTCATCAGAGCACTGAAGACGCTTGGCCCGGCTACGGTAAGCGAGATCGCTCGCTTCGTAGGGGTCAAAGGCATCACGATCCGGCACCACGTGAACGCCCTGCAGGCGGAAGGAGTGGTGCGTGTTGACGAGCGCCGCCAGCAGGTCGGGCGGCCTGTCCATGTCATTCAGCTTACCGAACAGCCTTACTCGTCGCTCCCGGTACGCTACCATCATCTCGTCGAGCATCTGTTTGAACAGATCAAGCGCTACGTTCCCGGTGCAGAGATGGGGCGCGTTGTTGACGAGATCGCCGAGGCGATTGCTGCGGATATGCGCCAACACATCGGCGCACACCCGCCGGAAGCCCGCGCTGTCTTTCTGACGAGTTATCTGGAGAGCCAGGGGATCACCGTCCAGCACCGGCACACTGACGAGGCCGAGGTTGTCGAGTTTCTCTGCCCTTACCATACCTCCCGGCAGCATCACCCTGAGTTGTGCCGTGCCGACCGGCTGGCGCTGCGAAAGGTGCTGGGTGATGAGAACGTGCGCGAGTACTGCCAGTCACAGGGCGATGAAGGTTGCATGGTGGCCTGGTTCAGAAATAGAATCTCACTTACCCGCTCGTTAAGCGCAGACTGACGGACCGGGAACACACAGAACGGCGAGGAGAGCAGAACATGTCCGAAACATTGACCAGAGAGAGCGAAATCCGTGAAGCGCTGCGCGCGGTCATTGACCCGGAGATCGGGATGAATATTATCGAGCTCGGGCTCGTGCGTGAGCTGGATGTCCAGCCTGACAGCCTGCACCTCGTTATGATCCTGACCACGCCGTTCTGCCCTTACGGGCCTCAGATGCTGGAGCAGACACGTGTTGTTGCCGAGCAGGCGTCCGGCCTGCCCACCACCATCGAAGTCGGCACGGAACTGTGGGATCCGTCCATGATGGAGGAAGGGGCAGGTGGCGACTGGGGCCTGTTCTAGCGCCCCGCCTGACACCTGCCTGTGCAGTTTCCACGGGGGCTTCAGCCCCGTCTTCTATTCATACCGTAAGGCTTTCACCACCCCGCGCACAACCTGTCGGGGTGTTTTGCGTAGTACTCCATAGAATCGATACTAATCCTTGCCGGCAGTCTCTCTGCCGGATGCGAATGGAGGAGTTTTATGGAGCCGCAGCGTGAGAAGAAACCCTCGCAGGACGCCAACTGGGTTGGCGGGATCGTCCTGATTGTGCTTGGAGGCCTATTCCTGGTCAACCAGTTCTTTCCGCTGAATGAAGCGATCTGGTCCGTCGTGATGGCGGCCGTCGGGGTAGCCTTTCTGGGAGCCTACCTGATGAACCGCCAGAACTGGGGCTTCCTGATCCCCGCCTATGTCTTCTTCGCGATCGCCGCGCTGATCTTTG
>JADZAD010000027.1 GCA_020852775.1 Anaerolineae bacterium | reverse complement strand
AGGATCATGATCAGGATCACAGCCAGCAGCACGAAGTCGAAGTACCTGAACTGCCGCAGAAGGGCTGGAAGTCGAACCATGATTATCTACCAGTACTATGCGGATGGGCGATGCGCATCCAGCCAGGAGAGGGCCAGGCCGGCAGCCGCCACGGACGACAGCGAATCGAAGCCGCCGCTCTGCCAGAGACCGCGAATCGCCTCCCGCTGATACCAGTGTAACACCTGAACAGCCAGATCGCCGGGGTCAGGGCTGGCGACCTGCCGACCATCGAGTGCCAGGTAAACATGCGCCTCGCCGCAGCCCTTGTTCGGGTCGAGGCAGAAGGCGCCAAGCGGCACCCAGGTCTTTGCCTCGATGCCGGTTTCTTCGAGCAGTTCACGGCGGGCGCACTCCAGCGGGTCTTCCCCCGGTGCGATACCGCCCGCAGGTAGTTCCCGCACCACGCGCCTGAGGGCATGGCGGTAGTGCTCCACCAGCGGCACCCGGCCATCCTCCAGCAGCGGGAAGACGATCACATGCGGCTGGAGCTCAACGGCGAAGAAATCCGGGATGACGGTGCGGTAGTCTTCCAGCCGCACAGCTTCCTGCACCACCCGCAGCCAGGGCGGTGCATCGACGAGCACCTGGCGGGAGAGCACTTCCCAGTGGCCGGGCGGCATGATCAGCTCCCCGATGCCCGGAGCGGGATGCTGGCCGGGTCAAGCACGATGGGCAGGCCGCGGTCCGTGGTACCGACGAGGTCATAGGGCATCGCGCCGGTGATGCGCACCGGGACGATCTCACCGATCGGCAGCTCACCCTCGACGATCACCAGTCCGTCGATCTCCGGCGCGTCACGGTAGCTGCGCGCCACGCTCAGGCCGTCACCATACCCCTCCACAAGCACCGGGAGCGTCTTACCGATAAAGGACTGGTTGCGCTCCAGCGAGATGGCCTGCTGGGTTTCCATCAGGCGGCTGTGGCGCTCCTGTTTGATTTCGTCCGGAACCTGTCCGGGCAGTTCTGCGCTGGGGGTGCCAATCTCGTAGCTGTAGGTGAACGCTCCCACCCGGTCGAAGCGCAGATCGCGCACAAAATCGAGCAGCGTCTCGAACTCCTCGTCCGTCTCGCCGGGGTAGCCCACGATGAACGTCGTCCGGATGGCGATCTCCGGCATCACCTCGCGCAGCTTACTGACGGTCTCGTAGACCCACTCGACCTTCGCCGGGCGGCGCATGCGCATAAGGACATCACGATGGCCGTGCTGGAGCGGCATATCGAGGTAAGGCAGCAGGCGCTCGTGCCGGGCCATCGTGTCCATCAGGCGCGGCGTGACATAGCCAGGGTAGGCGTACATCACGCGGATCCACGGTACGTCCGGTGTGACGGGGACGATTGCATCGAGCAGTGCCGCCAGGCCGTCCTTCATGCCGAGGTCATGTCCGTAATCCGTCGTGTCCTGCGAGATCAGGATGATCTCCCTGATCCCCATGTCGTTCAGCCGGGCCGCCTCCGCCACGATGGTATCGAGCGGGCGGCTGACGTGCGTCCCCTTGATCGCCGGAATCGCGCAGAAAGCGCACGGGCGGCGGCAGCCGTCGGCGATCTTCAGGTAGGCGCTCGCGCCCTGTATCGAGGCGCGCAGCACACCCGGCTCATCCCGGCCAACTGTCTCGGCTTCATCTGGCAGATGGTAGAGCGGCTCCGGGTGGGTCCGCTTCCTCAGCCGCTTGATCAGGTCGAGGATGTCCATCCAGCGGCGTGTACCGATCACGCCGTCGAGGCCCGGCACGGTACGTGTCAGCGTCTGCCCGTATCGCTGCGAGAGGCAGCCCGCGGCGATCAGCAGTTGCCCGCTGCGCTTGCCCGCGGCAAGGTCATTCAGCGCGTCAATGCTCTCCTGCTTGGCGGCGTCAATAAAGCCACAGGTGTTGACGATCAGCACACTGGCTTCGTCAGGGTTGGTGGTGGCGCGGTAGCCGTTGCGGTTCAGCAACTGGGCCATGCTCTCGGAATCAACCGTGTTCTTCGAGCACCCGAGACTGAGGAGGTAATACACATGCCCGTTAGCTTTGCTCATCTGGCGCTATCCTCTGGCATAACTCAATTCTGGCGTGTCGCCGTCACAGGCGGGGTGGGCGAAGGCACGGCGGTGTTGGTCGGGGTTACGGTCACCGTAGGGGTGGGCGCAAGCACCTGCCCGCTCGCGGTGAATTCGCGCTGGATGACTTCCCCTCGCTCACCCAGTACGCCGACTTCCTGCCCATTGTAGTTCACGTTCAGCGCCGCCGCGTTCCCGGCCAGCACCACGATGCTCTGCGAACCCAGATACTGCAGGGCATCGCCTGCCTTGACCTGCCCCTCAAACGTGACGACGCCATCTGTGGTGACACGCATCCATGTGCGCTGTTCAACCGCGATCTGCAGCACCACCCGGTCAAAGAACTGTGGTTCACTTCCGGAAGCAGTTGGCGTGACGCCGGATGTCGGAAGTGGGGTGAAGGTCGGGCCCAGGTCAATCAGGTCAGGCGCGGCAACAGTTGAATCGACAGTACTCCCGACCGTGACCTGGCTGAGTTGAGTGGATACCAGCCAGATAATGGCAGCGAATCCGAGCACCAGAATTACCCCGGTAATAGCGTTCGCCCGCAGGGAGACTGGCCGGCGCCGGGGGGCTTCATCCGTAGGCTCGGCCATCGTGGGAACGCCCGGCGCCGGCTGTGACGGAGGGGTGGGGATGGGGCGGCCCAGGAACGGCTGTGCGCGCTGGAGT
>JADZAD010000026.1 GCA_020852775.1 Anaerolineae bacterium | reverse complement strand
CTGCGCCATCGAGCATCGCGCCGCAGGCGTTGAAGTAGCGCAGCACACAGTAGCGCAGGCCATGAATCTCGTGGTACCAGCGGATCATGCGCTCGATCATCAGCTTGGTTTCAGCGTAGACATTCGCTGGGGCGTAGGGATGACCCTCAACCAGCGGCGCATCGCTGCTGGCATATACCCCCGCCGTCGAGGAGAACACCAGCCGGCGAACTCCCTGCTCCGCCATGGCCTCAAGCAGGGTCATCGCCCCGCCGACGTTGTTGTCGAAGTACAGGCCGGGGCGTTTCATCGAGATACCCGCCTCGATATAGGCGGCAAAATGCGCGACGGCGTCCGGGTGGTGATGCTCAAAAGCGGCGGCCAGCGCAGCACGGTCACGCACGTCGCCCTGCACGAAGGCAGCCTGTGCGGGGATCGCGGCACGGTGGCCGTTTTCGAGGCTGTCATAGACAACCACCTCGTGCCCGGCCTCCAGCAAATACGCCGCTGTCGCCGAGCCGATATACCCCGCCCCACCCGTCACCAGAATCTTCATGCGTGTCTCCTCGAATCAGCCGTTCAGATAAGCCAGCACCACAGATGCGGAACGGCGCGCGGTGTCGAGGCGGAAAGCCTCCAGGTGCGCGAGCGTCACCTTGCCGTGTACCGTCTCTGTGAACCGGTCGTCATCCTCGATGGTACGGGCAAGTGCCTCCGGCGAGACACCGAGCTGCTGCGCCTGGTGCGCCAGGATGTCCCTCGTCCCCTTGTTCCAGATCAGATCGGCGATGTAGTCACGCCAGGTGATCAGGTCCGCGTCATTGATGAACGGCAGCCATGCCTGCGGCTCCGCCAGCGCCATCAGCGCACCCGTCGGGCGATCCAGTTGCTGGCTTGCGCGGACTTCCAGATAGGCCATCACCAGGCAGTAGTGCGGCCAGTTCGGATGCCGCGCCCCCCACGGCAGGCCCTCAACGTACAGGCAGGGCATCACCACCTGCTCCACCCAGACATAATCCATCACCAGGTGGGTCAGGTAGCCCGCGATAAATGCGGCATGCGGCCGGTCGAGCGCCGCCGCGCTGGCGAACGCCGGGTACGCATCCAGCATCACTGCCTCAGGGCGTGGGCCGAGCGGCGGAATCCCAAAGAAGTGGGTGGATTCGCGAGGCTGGTTGCTGAACACCCGCGTATCGGGGGCTATCGCACCCAGCAGGAAGGCCGCGCGCGTGGCGTCTTCCTGCAACCAGGGGAAGGCACGCCGGGTGGCATCCGCCGCCAGCAGGGCATGAACAGAAAGCAGGTGCGTCTGTGAGTAGGGCATAGCGCAGTCATTCTACCGTGCCCCGGATCGCCGATCAAACCGGCCCATCCGGCCATTATCTGCAACAAACCATTGCGTAATCTCGTAGTACCTGTTGTAATACCATTCAGTACCTTTTGTAGTACTCTTGACCATGTCAGGCTGAACCAGCCACAGGGAGAACCTCGCAATGGATTACCAGTCACTACTCAGGCGCGCATGGGATATCGTGTGGAACAACAAGCACCTGATCGCCCTCGGCGTGATTGTCGCGCTCCTCAGCGGAGGCAACGGCGGCGGAGGAGGCTCCGGGTTCAGGGGCAGCGGAGACTTCGATGGCTTCAACCAGGAAGGCGAAACTGAGCGCATGCCGGACCTGCCCGAGAACTTCCCCGATCTGGAAGCTCTGCGGGATGAGTCGGCGGTGCCGATCATCGCGGCGGTCATCATCGCACTGCTGTGTGTCGCCATCGTGATCGGGCTGGTATTCCTCTATATCGCCTCGGTCGCCAACGGCGGCCTGATCGGAGGGGTGAACGCGATCGAGTCCGGCAGACAGTCCAGCTTCGGCATCGCCTGGGGCATGGGCTGGGAGAAGGGTGTAACGCTGTTCCTGATCGCGCTGGTACAGGCGATCCCCGGCCTGACGTTCCTGCTCGTCATCCTCGGGGTGGGGATCGGGTTCGTGATGAACCTGGACTCCCTTGAGAACCTCTCTCCGGAGATGATCTTCGCGCAGTACACGGGGCTGGTCATCGTCGTGATCGCGCTGGGCTGCCTGGTCGGCCTGGTATCGCTGGTGCTGGAGGCGCTGAAGCTCTTCGCGGACCGTTCCGCGATGCTGAAGGGTACCGGTGTATTTGAGTCCTACAGCGGCGGCTGGGCGACCCTGCGCGCCCACATCGGCGAGGCGCTGGTCGTGTTCCTGATCCAGATCGGCATCCAGATCGTGCTGGGGCTGCTGATGATCGTCCCCGGCATCATCATGGCGCTGTGCTGCCTGCTCTGGCCGGTGCTGATCGCGATCAGCGGCCTGATCGAGTCGTACTTCTCGACCGTCTGGACGCTGGCGTACCGCCGCTGGACGGGCATGGAAGATGCGCCGAAGGGCGAGCCCATCCCATCGGAACCCGTTCCGCCGGAACCACTACCGGCAGTCTGAGGGCATCACCCGGACGTTAACCACAGGCGGCGCGGAGAAGAAACCTCTCCGCGCCGCCTGTTGCTGCTTGTCGGGCGCCCGGTCAGGCGTCAGTCAACGTCCGCGTAATAGTCCCGGATCACAATGTGCTTATCCCGCGGCGGGCGCACGTAGTGCTGGTCATCCGGCGGACGCGGCTGGAGCTTGATCGGCTTCGGGATGACGTCCTCGTAGGGGATCTGCTCCAGCAGGTGGCGCATGCAGTTCAGGCGGGCCTTGAGCTTGTCGTCCGCCTCGATCTGGAACCAGCGCGCCTCCGGGATGTCGGTGTGCTCGAGCATGATGTCCTTGGCTTTCGAGTACTCGACCCAGCGCATGCGTGTTTCGAGGTCCATGTCACTGAGCTTCCAGCGGCGTGTCGGGTCTTTCGCCCGGCTCTGGAAGCGCCGCTCCTGCTCCGTATCGCTGACCGACAGGTAATACTTGAGCAGGATGATCCCGGAACGCACCAGCATCCGCTCGAACTCCGGGCAGGATTGCAGGAACTCCCAGTACTCGGCATCCGAGCAGAAGCCCATCACGCGCTCGACGCCGGAGCGGTTGTACCAGCTCCGGTCGAAGATCACGATCTCACCCGCGGCGGGCAGATGGGCGACGTAGCGCTGGAAGTACCACTGGGTGCGCTCCACGTCAGAGGGCTTGCTCAGGGCGACCAGCCGCACGCCGCGCGGGTTCAGCGGCTCGGTGATGCGCTTGATCAGCCCACCCTTCCCGGCGGCGTCACGCCCCTCGAAGATCAGGATGACGCGCAGCCCTTTCAACGCGATCCAGTGCTGGAGCTTGACCAGTTCGAGGTAAAGGCGCTCGCTTTCGCTCTCGTAGAAGTTCTTCGAGAGCCGTGAATCCGGGTCGGCGCGGGCGCTGCCATTCTCACTCTTCTTGCCGCGCTTCTCTGGTTTCTCCGCCAGCGCGACCTCAGCAGGCTTGCCCCCGTTGTCGCTTTTCTTCTTGCCCATCTTCTGTCCTCCCTGCCAGGAGTGTTCATCATCACCTGTTTAGCAGTATACAGGATTATTCAACACCCGGCGGATCGGGTTTCGATGAGGACAGGAATCAGAAAAGCCTCACACGTGTGAGGCTTTCCGAGCAGTTGAATGCGGGTGTCTGATCGCCCTAGTTGGTGGGCTCTTCCGCGGCAGGCTGCGGGGTGTCCGCGCGCTCGTACTTCGGAGCGAAAACGCCGCTGTCCTTCTGGACGTAGCGGAGCTTCATCACGTGGCGCACCACGTCACCCTTACGCGCCTTACCGACAGTCTTCTTCGCGCCCTTCTTCTCACCGGCCATGGCTTATTTCTCCTGAGTCTCATACTCAACAGGAGGGCAGAGACTGGTGTATCTCTGCCCTGATGTCTGATGTGTTTAAGTATACCAGCTTTTTCGCCTACTGCGAGGGTGGTACCGCCTCGATCCCCGGCGGGAGCACGCTGCCCAGCAGGTCTGACCCGGCGCCAATGTTCGAGTTGATCGTCAGCAGGTTGATGCGCGGCTCATGCGAGACGGGCAGCCGCGGCGGGACATCCACCCCGTAGAAGTTCAGGATGTAGTCGAGCGTGACCGTGTCGGTGGTGACGTTCTGCACCTCATCATCGAGCGCGCTCCGCAGCACCAGGTCGATATACGCGCCGGTCTCCAGGGCGTATTTCATCACCAGCGCATCCTGGCGGCTCATCACCAGCGTGACGCTGGTCGGGGCCGGGATCGGCGTGGGGGTGGGCGTCGGCTGGTCTGGCGGCGGGCCACCCTGCTCCGGCGGGATCGCCGTGGGCTGGGCCGGGTCTACCGTCGGCTCAGGCGCCGGGGTGATCACGATTGGCTGGTTGATATCCGTGAACGGCCAGTCGCCGACGCGCAGCACGATCGCGTTATCGACGGTCAACTGCGTGGACTGGCGCGGGCGGGCGGTCGTCTCGCTGGGGATCACCAGCACGACCGAGTCGCCCAGCGGTGAGCTGGTCGTCCGGCCCAGCACGTAGCGGAAGCTGTTGATCGGGAAGTCCGCCGTCGAAGAGACGATAATCCCTTCGTTGGGCAGCCCGGTCTGGAACTCCTCATCCACGTCCGTGAGGCGGAACGACATCATCACGTCCACGTGGTCGCCCTGGCGCAGCGCGTAGGCCACCAGCCCGTGCTTGTTCGTGATCGGCAGGGACATCGCCACCTGCCCGGAGGGGATCAGCAGCGCGGCATCCGACCCGGTATCCCCCAGGCTGGTGGGCTCATCACCCGGCGTCAGCATGAAGTTCGAGATCGGCTGCCCCTTGAGGATGTCCACGCGGGCGATGCGGTCATTGACCTGCTCCAGCCCGGGCGAACCCTCCTCACGGCCCACGATCAGCGCCTCCGCGGGCAGCGGCGCCTCGGCGATCTCCGGCCAGGCGAGGATCGTGACATCCTGCTCGCTCAGGCGTGCCCCGCGCGGGATGTCGCGGTTAGCGATAATTATGTTGATCACCGGTGGCGGGGTCGGAGTCGGAAGCTCCACGTCTCCCCCGTCCGCCACGCCCGCACCCGGCACGGCGGGCGCCCCGCCCCCACCGAGCAGGCCGGAGGACGAGATCAGAAACACCGCGCCCAGACCGATGACGAGAACGATCAGGATCAGCACAATCAGGATGACCCCTGTCCTTCTCCCACCACCAGCGCCCATAGGACTCTCTCCTGCTTAGTCGTCGTTGTCAGAGTTACCGCGTCGTCAGAACAAGTTGTAGTACAGGTTGTCGCGGGGCGCAAATCCGGCACGCCCGTATGCGCTCATTATAGGCCGCTGCCCCCGCCGGGCAAGCGGCGGGTGTGTGGGCCCCCGAATGGGGGCCCACACACATGGGAATTACTGCGTCAGGTACGGTCGGCTGTCAACAATGATCTTCCAGCCATAGGTGTCATTAGTACCTGCCTGGTAGTTGGCAGACAGGTTGCCGCCGTAGAAGTTCGTCCCGCTCGCCTCGGAGGGCAGTGTCAGGTTG
>JADZAD010000025.1 GCA_020852775.1 Anaerolineae bacterium | reverse complement strand
CGGGGTGGAGTATCGCCGGGTTTGCCTCGGACCCCGGCCAGAGCCGACCGCGCCGAACCAGTGAGGCGTTCGACGAGTTGGCCGACAGTCATATCTCCGGAGATTCCGGCGGAAGACACCGAGGCCGAAGCAGGTTCAACCGGAGAGGCTTCCATCGGCACAGGGGTAGAGGGAGTCTCTTCGCCAGTATGCGCGTGGTGCTCACTGGTTGAAGTCCACCACAGATACAGCACCAGTACAGATACAAGCGTAATCGTCAGCGCCAGAATCGGAAGAATGATCGTCAATGTGTTCGGCATAGCCTATCCCTGGTCTTTCCCCCGGTAAGACAATCACCACCGGGCGGCATACGGGCTGTGCAGCACCGGGGCTACACCTGGCAAACCGGGCAGAAATGTGTGCCGCGCTGCCCCAGCCAGATCTTATGGATCGGGCCACCACAGCGCCCACAAGGGCGGCCCTGCTGCCCGTAGGCATTGAAATGATTCTGGTGTTCGCCAGTGCCGCCATCCGCCTTGCGATACCAGTTGATGCTCGATCCTTCGTGGTCGATGCCGTCGTTCAGCGCCCCACGCACAGCATGATACAGGCGTTCAACGTCCGTTGAGCTAAGTGTATTCGCAGCCCGGCGGGGGTCAATCTGTGCCCGCCAGAGCGCCTCATCTGCGTAGATATTGCCGACGCCAGCGATCACGCTCTGATCCATGAGTAGCGGCTTGATGCTGCGCGCGCGCCCCGTGAGCGCAGCGGCGAACAGCGCCGGGGTGAAGCTCTCATCCAGCGGTTCCGGGCCGATCTGGGCAGTGATGCTCTCCATATTTCCAACGAGATACAGGCGGCCAAACTTGCGCAGATCGGAAAAGCGCAGATCGCTACCATCATCAAACAGGAAGATGGCGCGTACCCAGCGGTCGTCAGGACGTGGCTGGCCCTGCGGCGTCACATACAATCGCCCGGACATCTTGAGATGTACCAGCAGCACATCGCTGGAGAGATCGAACACAAGATACTTGGCACGGCGCCACAACCGTTCTACCCGCTGGCCGTAGATACGGTCAGCGAAGGCGAGCGAATCCATACCGACGATCTGGCGCGGCCAGGTGGATTCAAAGCCCGTAATCATACGGCCTGTCACATCAGGGCGAAGGCCGCGCACAAGCGTCTCTACTTCAGGCAGTTCAGGCATGCTTCACGTCCGGCATCTGGTCTTTTGCTGGAGTATGACATACTCGCTATTGTGCTGCTATATGACCTGAGAGGAGGTATACGCCCGCCCTGACATCTCGTGCCGCGTCCTTCAACGGGGTTGAGTCGTGGTATACTCAGCAGGAGATTAAACCCCGATATTTCACCGGAAACAGATACTGCCGCTGGCAAAGAGGTTCCCACAACGATGCCCGGATTCTCGCATTTACACGTCCATACCGAGTACTCCCTGCTCGATGGTATGAGCCAGATCAAGGACCTGGTAAGGCACACCAAAGAACTGGGCATGGACTCACTGGCCATCACCGATCATGGCGCGATGTATGGCGTGATGCACTTCTACCGGGCCTGTAAGGCGGAGGGGATCAAGCCGATTATCGGCCTTGAAGCGTACATGGCCCCGCGTGGGATGACCGACCGGGACTCGCGCCTCGATAAAGACTATACCCATCTGCTGCTGATCGCCCAGAACCAGGCTGGTTACCAGAACCTCCTGCAGATCGCCAGCGCCTCACAGCTTGAAGGCTACTACTATAAACCGCGCATTGACCACGACTTCCTGGCCGCGCACGCTGAGGGGCTGATCTGCACCAGTGGCTGCCTCGCGGCGGAAATCCCTCAGATGCTGGATCAGGGACGTGACGACGAGGCCCGGCGGATGCTCGGCTGGTACTGGGACATCTTCGGCCCCGACCGTTTCTACGTCGAACTCCAGCATCACAATATCCCCGAACTGCATGCCGTCAACAAGAAGCTGCTGGAGATCGCGCCCTTCGCTGAAGTTCCGCTGCTGGCGACAAACGACGTCCATTATGTGCGGCGTGAAGACGCCGATCCGCATGATATTCTGCTGTGCATCGGTACTGGCAGCCTGGTGTCTGACTCCAGGCGAATGCGCTTCTCGGATAACAGCTACTACATGCGCTCCACCGAGGAAATGTGGCAGATATTCGGTGATTACCCGGATTCGCTGAACAACACGCTCAAAGTCGCTGAGATGTGTGACGTCAGCCTGGACAACGACGGCTATAAACTACCGGTCTTCCCTGTGCCTGAAGGATATGACGCCCGGAGCTACCTTTATGATCTGTGTAGCCACGGCCTGCGCCGCCGCTACGGCGACCGCGCTGACACGCCCGAGGTACAGAACCGGCTGAATTACGAACTGGAAGTCATCAACAACATGGGTTTCAACGATTACTTCCTGATCGTCTGGGATCTGTGTGACTTTGCCCAGCGCAACGACATCTGGTGGAACGTCCGGGGCTCCGGGGCAGGGTCGGTGGTCGCCTATACCCTGGGTATCACGAATATTGACCCGCTGCAGAACGGCCTGCTTTTTGAGCGATTCCTCAACCCCGGGCGTGTGACCATGCCCGACATCGACATCGACTACCCGGACGATCGGCGTGGGGAGATGATCAACTACTGCGTCCAGCGCTACGGTGAGGATCGGGTCGCCCAGATCATCACCTTCGGGACGATGGGCGCACGCGCCGCGCTGCGTGATGTTGGCCGCGTACTTGATATTCCGCTCAATGAGATCGACCGCCTGGCGCGGCTGATCCCGGCGATCCCCGGCAAGGGCGTCAGCATCGCGGACGTGCTGGGGCGGAATGACAGTGAAGACAGTGAAGAGAAGCACGGCGTACCCGACTTCATCGCAGCCTATAAAGATACCTCCCGCCCATACATCAAGCGCCTGGTGGACAGCGCTGAAAAGCTCGAAGGCATTTCACGCCATGCCAGTACCCACGCCGCTGGCGTACTGATCGCTGACGCCCCGCTGGTGCAGTACACCCCGCTCAACCGGCCTACCAGCGGGGCTGAGGCGGGTGGGCTCGGCGCGGTCTCACAATGGCCGATGGAGATCGTCGAATCGATTGGCCTGCTCAAGGTGGACTTCCTCGGTCTGGCCACCCTTACCATCATGCGGAAGGCCTGTGAACTGATCGAGCGGTATCACGGGGTGCATTACGATCTGAGTTCAATTCCTTACCGCCACCGTGCCGCTGACGAGCCTGACGCGGAAGCCTACAACACCGACCTGCGGCAGGCGTTCATGCTCCTCTCGCAGGGAGATACCGCCGGGGTGTTTCAAGTCGAAGGCGCAGGGATGACCCGCGTCCTCACTGAGATGAAGCCGTCCCGCTTTGAGCACATCGTCGCGGCGATTTCGCTCTTCCGCCCCGGCCCGCTGGAATACATCCCGGCTTACATCCGGCGTATGCATGGCAAGGAAGAGGTAACCTACCACCATGGCCTGCTGGAGCCCATCCTGAGTGAGACGTTCGGCATCATCGTCTACCAGGAGCAGATCATGCAGATCGCCTCCAACCTGTTCGGATACGAACTTGGCGAGGCTGACCTGATGCGCCGCGCCGTAGCCAAGAAGAAGCAGAAAGACCTGCTCAAGCACCGTGGTACGTTCCAGGAGCGTGGGCCGGAGCGCGAAGTAGACGCAGAGACAGCAGGAAAGATCTTCGATGACATTGAGTTCTTCGCGCGGTATGGCTTTAACAAGTCACACGCAGCGGACTATGCCGTGCTCACGGTGCAAACCGCCTTCCTCAAGGCCCATTACCGGCACGAGTTCCTCACAGCCCTGCTCACGATCGAGCATGGCAACAGTGAGAAGGTCACCCGGTACCTGACAGACTGCCGTAAAGCGAACATCGAAGTGCTGCCCCCCAGCATCATGAGCAGCGAGTATGAATTCACGATCGAGGCAATGCCAGACGGGGCGCGTGCCATCCGCTACGGATTGAGCGCAATCAAGAATGTGGGAGATGGATCAATCGCAGAGATCGTCCGCGCCCGCAGCGAGAAGCCCTTCCGCGATATTGTGGACTTCTGCCAGCGCACCGATCTGCGCACCGTCGGCAAGCGCGCACTGGAATGCCTGATCAAGGTTGGCGCGCTGGATATGCTCGGTGACCGCCTGCGCCTGCTGGAATCGCTTGACCGGATGATGAGCTTCAGCACGACTGAGCACAAAGCCGCGGATGTCGGGCAGATGAGCATGTTCGGGGAGACCACCGGCGTTGCGCTGGGGGCAACACCGGAAGATGTGCTGGTCAATGAAGTGGCGCTCCAGGTGCCGCGCCGTGAAGTCCTGCAATGGGAACGCGAGCTGGTCGGCGTGTATCTATCTGAACACCCGCTGAACAGTATCATGAAGCAGATCAGCCAGGTCATCACTGCCACCAGCACTGACCTGGACGAAACCTGCCATGACAGGCAGGTCGCAATGGCGGGAGTTGTCACTTACGTGCGGCCCCATACGACCAAGAGTGGCAAGGCGATGGCATTCGCCGGTATTGAAGATCTCTACGGGCAGATTGAGATGGTGATCTGGCCACGGACGTGGGAGGAAACCAGAGACCTCTGGGTGCAGGATCGGGTGCTGTGGGTACGCGGCAAAGTAGACTCTCAGCAGGGCGAGCCCAAGCTGCTGGTTGACGAAGCGCGTGACAACATCACCGTGATGCAGGCTATCAGTACCGGGGACAACTGGCTCGATGATGTGCTGCGGCGGGTCGAACAGGATGCCGCCCCGATAGGCCTGGGGCCGGATCCCGGTCCGCTGCCGGACCTCAGTTTCACGGACGATCTGGCAGCTTTCGATGATCCGTCACACGGTTACAACAGCGACGCCAGTGTGTCGGCGGGCTACCCTGAAGAACCGCCAGGCCTCTATCCGGAAGAGAGCACCGGGCCGGCAAACAGGAACACTGACTACCCGGAGGAACCACCGGGACTCTATCCGGATACTCTCTCCTCGAACGGTGGCAATGACAGCTATGTGGGCAGCGCAGCAGAGAACCAGCCGGTCGGCATGGCGCGGCAGGCAGTGGTCATCCCCCCCGTATTGACCGATACTACGCCCGCCGCCGGCACTGCCACCATTCAGCCGGCCTTCAGACGCAGCAGCAGCGCGACAGCCCAGGCCGGGAGTATCCACATGCGAATCTACATCGAGCGTAGCGCAGATGAACGCTCAGATAAGCGCCGGATCGAGCGAATCCATGGTATTCTGCACGAACGGCCAGGGAATGACAGCTTCACGTTTGTCCTGATGGATCCCCAGCGCAGTGTGTGCATCAGTTTTGAGGAACGTACCAGCTATACCGGGGTAATCGACAAGTTGAGCACGATATCTGGCGTCCGAGTGGATGTCATCCGGTAGGCCGCGCAATTCACACTCAGTAACAGGGCGAAACTGCGGTAAAATAGGGATGTATCCCCCTGACCTGCAACTTCATGCGCGTTTCGCTGTTATGAGTGTTGCACGATCCTGACCCTGAAGGAGAGAGAATCATGAAGATCGGTATCTTAACCGGTGGTGGTGACGTTCCCGGCCTGAACCCCTGCATCAAGGCGGTGGTCAACCGCACGATCGACGAGGGGCATGAAATCGTAGGCCTGCGCCGGGGATGGGGATGCCTGCTTAATTATAACCTGGCTGATGCGGCAGCCGGTGACCACGACTGGATTGTTCCTCTGGACCGGGAAGTCGTCCGCCGGATCGACCGCACCGGTGGCACCTTCCTGCACACCTCGCGCACAAACCCAGGCCGCGTCAAGGCGAATGATATTCCAGAATTCCTGCGTGAGAAGGACTGGTCACCGAATCAGCCGGTAAAGGACTACACGCCACACGCGCTCGAAGTGCTGGAGCATCTCGGTATCGACGTGCTGATCGCCATCGGCGGTGACGATACCCTGAGCTACGCCGAGCGCCTGCATCGCGAAGGCGTCCATGTCATCGCCATCCCCAAGACGATGGACAATGACGTCTTTGGCACAGACTACTGCATCGGGTTCAGCACCGCGGTGACCCGCAGCGTCACGTTCATTCACAACATGCGCACGAGCGTTGGTTCACACGAGCGTATCGGCGTGATCGAACTGTTCGGGCGCAACTCTGGCGAAACCTCGCTGATCGCAGCCTACCTGGCCGATGTTGACCGCTCGGTTATCTCCGAGGTTCCGTTCGACATAAACAGGCTATCTAACTTCCTGTTTGAAGACCTCAAAGATAATCCGAGCCACTACTCAATCGTCACCGTGTCCGAAGGCGCCATCATGGAAGGTGGCCAGATCGTTCAGGCCGGCGAGACTGATGCTTATGGCCACCAGAAGCTGGGTGGGATCGGCGAGATCACGGCGGAGGCGATCAAGGACATCACCGGCGTGAACATCATGTACCAGCAGGTCTCGTACCTGATGCGCTCCGGCGCACCCGACTCCCTCGACCTGATGGTCGCGTTCAACTACGCGCACATGGCGATGGATCTCGTGCTCAAGGGGCAGAGCGGCCGTATGGTCGCACTGCGCGGTGGTGTCTACACCGACATCCCGATCAGCATGGTGATGCAGGGGCGCAAGGTGGTTGATGTCAACGAACTGTATGACATTAACCAGTACCGGCCCAAGGTACGCCATGTCGCCGGAATGCCGATGTTCCTCAGCTAAGGCAGGGGTGACAGCAGACGTTAAAGCAGGTTTCACCACCCTGTGGGATAGTGTACAATCCAGACTCGTGCTGAGTCTGGATTGTTCTTTTTCGCGGAGCGGTGATACGCAGCTATGATCCCGGTCAAACTGGAACTGTATAACTTCCTGGCCTATCGCAGCCCCGAACCTATCGACCTGACTGGCCTGCATGTGGTCTGCCTTGCCGGGGAAAATGGTGCGGGCAAATCCTCTCTGCTGGATGCCATCACCTGGGCGCTCTGGGGCAAGGCGCGTACCCACCGGGATGATGAGCTCATCCACATGGGTGAGTCTGAAATGCAGGTAACGTTCACCTTCCGCCTGAACAGCCATCTGTATCAGGCCATGCGCCATCGTTCCAGCCAGGGCAGGGGAGCCTCCACGCTGGATTTCCGCATCCAGAGCGACGATGGCAAGTGGCGCTCACTCGCGGAAACCACCCTCAGGGCGACACAGGAGAAGATCACCCGCACCCTGCTCATTGACTACGAGACATTCATCAATTCGGCGTTTCTGATGCAGGGCAGGGCTGACGAGTTCACACAGAAAACCCCGGCTGAACGCAAAGCCATCCTGAGTGACATCCTCGGCCTGAGCCTGTGGAATCTCTACGAAGATAAGGCCAAAGCCCGGGCTCACGAGTTAGACCTCGACATCAGGCAGGATGACGCCCGGATTGAAGAGATCGACGCCGAGCTGGAGATGGAGCCAGTGTACCGGAAGCGGCTTGATGACGCGCAGGCGGTGCTGAACGATGCCACCGCAGCAGCCGAGGCTGCTGAAACCCGCGTCCGTGAACTGGACGGCGTCAGGCAGGAAATGGACACGCAGACCAGACGTTACGAGGATGATCGCGCCCGTGCCAGGGATGACGAAGTGGAACTGGCACGGCTGCAGCGTGAGCTCAGCGAGCAACAGGCACGCCACGCCGCAGTCGCACAGGTCCTCGCAGAGCATGATGACATCGAGGCAGGCTACGCTGCTCTGCAGCAGGCAAGAGAACTTGAAAACATCCAGAATGCGCTGCTGCTGCAGCAGGCTTCACTGAAAGAGCAGCAGAACGCACTGCGCCTGCAGATCAGCAGCGCGGAGGGTGACCTGCAGGCCAGCCTGCAGGCGCTCGATGCCCAGCGCCCTGCACTGGAACGCACGATCCGGGAGGGGCACGATCAGGACGGGCTGGATCACCATCACCAACAGGTCGCCCGTCTTGAATCACTGGAACAGGAAGAAAAGACGCTCGAAGCACAGGTCACTGCCTCGAAGGAAATGCTGGCGGGGTTGGAGGCAGAGAACCGCGAGCTCAAGAAGCAGATGGATGAACTCGCCGGGCGGCGTGATCGCATCCTGGAACTGGATACCCCGGTCTGTCCGCTCTGTGGGCAGCCACTCAGTGAGGCGCACCGGCAAGAAATGGTTGAACGGTTGAATGCGGAGGGCACCCCGAAGGGTGACACATTCCGTGCCAACAAGGCCCGTATAGATAAGCTTATTGATGGGATCGAGCGTGCGGATCGTCGCCTGCGGGAAATCCGCCCCGACCTGAAAGGACTGCCTGCACTGCGTGAGTTCGTCGCAAAACTAATCGAACGAGACAGCCGCGCACAGCGGGCGCAGGCAGAGTTAGAACAGCTCGACACCCGGAGCGTGGTAATTCGCGACCGCCTCAGCCAGCGAGATTTTGCCCCGGAAGCCCACGCTGAACTAGCCGAAATTGAGAGGCAACTGGCGGCGCTGGGTTATGACGATCAGGCCTACCGTGCTGTCCGTACAATGCTTGAGTCCTACCAATCGTATGAGAGCCGCTTCAACGCACTCGAACGCGCGCGCACGGACGGGCCTCAGATCGAGAGCGCATTGGAGGAGCTACGCGCCCGAACAGCAAGCTGGCAGGAGCGGATTACACGCACTCAGACCGTGCTCGAAGCACTCTTTGATCAGATTCAAGCCCTGCAGGAGCGGCTGAGTGACTATGACCGCCTGCGCGCAGAATACACAGCCCTGCATGAACAGGAATCGACCGCGCGTAACAAGCTGGGCCGTGCCGAACAGCAGTTGCATACGCTTGAAGACCTGCGCAGGCGGCGCGCTGAACTAATCGAGCGGCGCAGCCAGAACGTTGTTGAGCGTGGAATTTTCGACGACCTCAGGCGGGCGTTTGGCAGAGACGGCGTCCCGGCCATGATCATCGAAGCGGCCATCCCGGAGATCGAGACAGAGGCCAACCTGATCCTCTCGGATATGACCGCCGGGCGGATGCACATCCAGTTCGATACCCAGCGCGAGAAGGTGACCGGGGGGACACGGGAGACGCTCGATATTCGCATCTCAGACAACCTCGGTACCCGCGACTATGCAACTTTCAGCGGCGGGGAATCCTTCCGTGTCGATTTCGCGATCCGGTTGGCGCTCTCCCGGGTGCTGGCACGGCGGGCCGGGGCGCAGTTGCGGACGCTGATCATCGACGAAGGCTTCGGGACGCAGGACGCGCAGGGGCGCGAACGGCTGGTGCAGGCGATCAACAGCATCCAGGATGAGTTCGACCTGATCATGGTGATCACGCACATCGACGAACTCAAGGACGCCTTCCCGGCGCGGGTCGAGATTACCAAAACGCCGCAGGGTTCGATAGCCGAACTGGTCTGATGGAAGCCCATGATGCTGCCTGAAAATACCGCCGCCCGCCCGCTTATCGCTGTCGCACCCCTGCTTGGCAACCGCCAGACGGATGAAGCACACTGGATCGGCGCACTCTTCGGACGGCTTTTTGCCAGCCACCTCGATTACACCGGCCTGCTGACGCTACCTTACAACACGCTTGCCCAGACGATGCAGGAACAGAAGATACTGTTGCCGCTGTCCACCAGTGCTGTCGCCTCGCTCAAGGCGGCACTCAAGTGTGATGCGCTGGTCTACGGGACGTACTCGTATGACGAAGACAGTAAGATGCTGGGGCTGCGCCTCACTATCGATGCCCCTGGAGTCCCCCCTGCGCCACTGGAAGCCACTGCTCCCGCATCCGGTCTCAACCGTTTCGTCGAGCGGGTATCGCTGGCATTGATAGAGCAGTTGGGCACACCCATCGACGATGAACTGCGGCGCGAACTCGCCTCCATTCCTCGCCCGGGCCACTTCGAGGCGTTCCGTCAGCTTGCGCGTGCGCATGGAGCATGGGCTGACGGACAGAACGAACTGGCACTGGCGGCGGTGGCCTCGGCGCTGGCGCTTGACCCGGAGTATGAGGAAATCACCGCGCTGGAAGTCGCTATCGCGCGGGAAGCGGAAGACACGGAGACCACGCGCAGCGCCTTCCGCCGCTGGGCCGACCTGGCACGCAGACGTAACCGGCTATCGGTCGCGGCTGAACGGCTGCAAATGCTCGGACACTGGCTGCTGGAACGTGGTGAATGGCCGGAAGCACGGCGCACCTACGAAGAAGCGCGCGACCTGTTCCGGCGGGAGAAGGATGAGCACGGCGAAATACAGGCAGCGGATAACCTCGCCAATATTGAACTGCTGATGGGTGATATGCAGGGCGCAATTCGCATCTATCGGCGCAACCTGCGGAGCTTCGAGAATGACGAAGAGCGTGCCTACGACCTGGGACTGACATATTTCAACCTGTCGGTTGCGCACAAGAATCTGGGGCAGTATGAGGAAGCCCAGCGCGCACTGGAACAGGCCTTCACTCTGGCCCGGCAGGTACGGGATCGCTGGTTGTACGCCCGCGCACTGGCTCAGCGCGGCGCGATATACGACGATACCGGAGACTGGCAGAAGGCGGCAACCGACTACGAGCAGGCCGAGCGGCTCTTCTCCGTTTCCGGGGATGAACTGGGCAAGGCGATGATCCGGTGCCACCGCGCCCTTCTGCTCAAGACGCAGGGCCTGTATGCACAGTCCGAGCCGATGATGCTGGAAGCGCTTGAGCAGATCGAGCGTATTAAACCGGAAGTACTGCACGAAAAGGCCATCGTCTGGCTGAACCTCGCCGATCTGTATTTTGCGATGGGGCTATATGACCAGTCATGGGATTACGCCAGCCGGGCACATACAGTGCTGGCACGGCTGAAATCGGGCTGGGAACCTGATGCCCGCAAGCTGATGCGCGCGCTTGAGAGCCTCCCGGTTCCGGAGGAAGAAGAGGCAGAGGAACCCGCCAGCGACGGTCGAGCCGCTGAAGCGGACGACCTGAGTGCCCCACTGGCCGGATCGTCGATCGGCGAGCCGGAAGAAGGGCAGAGCACCGGGATGCCGTCCGTTCAGCCGGACAGGCCCTTCCCGCCGATACAGCCGGTTGCACCGCGAGAGGCGGTCACCGGAGCGGACAGGCCGCCGATCGCCGACGACGATCCACGCGCTTCCAGTGGTTCACCGGGCTGACATTAGAATCGCGCAAGAAACACACCAGAGCCTCTTATCCCTCTTGACTTCCGTGCCTGCAAGGTTATACTCCGTAGTGGTTAGCACTCCTGGCTAGCGAGTGCCAACCCTTCGATTGTCACCTTGTTCATTCACTGAACGACACTCAAACAAAAGCAACGTATAAGGAGGGTGCATCTGATGGCAACCAATCTGCGTCCCCTGGGCGACCGAGTTGTGGTCGAACCAATCGAGCAGGAAGAGCGTACCGAGACCGGTCTGTACATCCCCGAGACCGCCAAGGAAAAGCCGCAGCAGGGCAAGATCCTGGCAACTGGCCAGGGCCGCCGTGATGAAGACGGCAAGCGCATCCCGATGGATGTCGAAGTCGGCCAGACGATCCTCTATGCCAAGTACGCCGGCACTGAGGTCAAGACGGATGGCAAGAAACTGCTCATCCTCAAAGAAGCCGATATTCTGGCGATTGTTGAATAAACCCCAACCCGAAAAATACGTCGAGGAGGTAACGTCACTATGGCGAAGCAACTGGCATTTTCTGAAGAAGCACGCCGCCGCCTGAAGCGCGGTGTGGATATCGTCGCCGATGCGGTGACCACCACGCTTGGCCCCAAAGGCCGTAACGTCGCGGTCGATAAGAAGTGGGGCGCCCCGACCGTCACCCACGACGGTGTGACAGTCGCCAAAGAAATTGAACTGGAAGACCCCTACGAGAACATGGGCGCACAGCTCCTCAAGGAAGCCGCGACCAAGACCAACGACATCGCCGGTGACGGCACGACTACCAGCATCGTGCTGGCGCAGAGCATCGTCAACGAAGGCCTGAAGAACGTCGCCGCCGGTGCGAACCCGATGCTGCTCAAGCATGGTATCGAAGCGGCCACCGATGCAATCTCCAAGGCGATCCGCGAGATGGCCGTCGAGATTGACACCAAGGAAGAAATCGCCCACGTTGCCAGCAACTCCGCGCAGGACGAGGAGATCGGGAACCTGATCGCCGAAGTCATGTGGAAGGTCGGTAAGGACGGCGTGATCACGGTTGAAGAGAGCAAGGGCCTCGAATTTGAGACCGAGTATGTCGAGGGGATGCAGTTCGATCGTGGCTACATCAGCGCCTACTTCGTCACCCAGGCCGACACGATGCAGGCTGTGATCGAAGACCCGTATATCCTGATCTACGACAAGAAGATCAGCGCTGCTTCTGACATCATGCCGGTG
>JADZAD010000024.1 GCA_020852775.1 Anaerolineae bacterium | reverse complement strand
GGCCATCGCTGAATCTCCGTGTTATATGCGGACGCACTCTGTATCCGCATGGGTGAGTGACCGGTACGCCTGATTCTATCCCTTCAGGCCCGTCAGGGAGATATTCTCATAATAGTAACGCTGCAGGAACATGAACAGGATGATGATCGGCAGAGAGGCGAAGACCATCCCCGCGAGGACGCGTGACCACTTGGGGTTGACCTCCACGATTAGCCCGGATACTGCCACCTGGATCGGCAAATCACGTTTATAGGTGATGGCGACCAGCGGCCAGTAGAAGTTGTTCCAGATGTACTGGAACTCCAGCAGGCCGACGGTCATCAGCGCCGGGACGGCGTTGGGCACCAGCACAAGGTACAGTACTTGCAGCGGATTCGCCCCATCCATGATTGCCGCTTCATCCAACTCATACGGAATATCGGAGAGAAACTGGGCAAGCGCGAACGTCACGAACGGGGAGGCAAAGAAGGGGATGACCAGCACCCAGAACGTATTGACCAGCCCGAGCGCCATTGCCACCAGGAAGGTCGGCACGATGACGATCTGTTCAGGGATCATCATGCAGCCCATCACG
Organism: Anaerolineae bacterium; assembly: GCA_020852775.1. Lineage (GTDB taxonomy): Bacteria > Chloroflexota > Anaerolineae > Aggregatilineales > UBA3940 > JADZAD01. The sequence goes on along the minus strand of JADZAD010000024.1, from coordinate 5,131 downwards.
TAGACCATCAGTACGGACTTGAAAGGAAACTTCAGCCGGGCGAAGAAGTAGGCGGCGCAGGTGCTGAAGATCAGCGTGAGCAGCACAACCAGCGCGCCGCTGGCCAGGCTGATCCACAGGTTACGCAGGAGTGTATAGCCGGCAATTCTCGCCCGGTCAGTGGCAAGGCCGAGCAGCTCCAGGTAGGAGAAGAAGGTAAAAGGCACCGGAGCGAATGTCTTCCACGTGACCGGATAAAGGCTGCTCATGACGGACGATTCGGGCCGCAGGCTGTTGGTAATGACCCAGATCATGGGGGTGGCGAAGACCAGAACGAGGACAGCTAGGCCCAGAAGGTTGAGCACCCCCCCCATGAGTGCGCCCACGCGCCGCCTCCACATCAATCGCCTGACAAAGCGATCATCCACAACCTTGCGCGCACTCGCGTTCATGCTCATGGGCCGATCTCCTGGATTGTGATCGAGACGACGCTACTGGTATTCTGGGTGCTGTAACACTCCTGCCTCAGTGATGATACGCTCCAGCGCGCCCTGTACTTCCAGCCCGGCGTGGCGGCCTGTCTCCGCGAAGAGCAGGCGCTCGTCACCGTTCGGCAGCACACCGCTCAACCGCACGTCGAGCGCTCCCGAGAGGCTCTCGAGCACCCGCGGCACCATCTCACCGTATGGCGCGAGCAGGGTGGCCCCCCGGGCACGGCGCGCGTTGACCTCCAGGCGGTAACCGGTGTACCCCGCGTGAGGGGCCGTTGTGCTCACGGACGTGTGTGGGACATCCTTTCCGCCGCGCAGGTACCAGCGCACGCTGCGCGCATCCACGTCGAGCAGTTCCGTTCTGGCCCCGGTGTACGTGGTGAAGCGGTAAAGCACCCCCCTGTGCCACAGGCCCGCTATGTAGCCTGTGAAAGCCCCCTTCAGCCACGGGATAGTGGCAATCGAACCGAAGAAGGAGGTGCCCGGAACGCCGAAGTGGTTGGACTGCATCCACACATACGCATCCGGAAAGGCGGCCCCCCAGTCCTTTTCGCAGTAGCCGCGCCCGTCGGTGAAGGTGACAACCTGCCCGCTGATGCTCAGTGATCCGCGGATCTCGTGATCGAAACTCAGGATGCCGTGGTTGCACTGCATGAACGGGACGAAGGAATACGGCCCCATCACCCCCGGTGAGAACAGGCTGACTGGCCAGGGCGTCAGATCCGTGAAATGCAATTCGCCCCTGACACACCGCTCCGGTGAGTCAATCTCCAGCAATATGCGGTCCGTGCTGAACTGGTTTTCGCCGATCTGAACGAAGAACTCGTCACGCGCAGCGCTGAATGCGGAGGGTGGATAGGGATGATAGGAGGACTCCCCGGTCATGCCATCCAGGAACTGGATGAAGGCGTGGTGTTTCTGTGGATCGCGGCTGATGAATATCCCAGCGATGATCGCGCAGGAATGTTCCCCGCCGGGGCTGGCGATCTTGTAGTACCAACCCTCAAAGTAGTTGTCACGGCGGTGATGGCCGTGAAAGACAGCCGGCTTCCAGATGGTGGACGGGGAGAAGAGATGCATACTGTGGGCAGCTTTCCACCAGTGAACGTGTCCAGATTGTAAACGCCCGCGGATGGGCAGGCAAGATGCCCGGCCGACGGCGCTCAGGAGGCAGGATCCGCCGGCACAGACGTGCCCGCCGCCATCCCCGCGGGCGCCGCCAGCGCCCGCGGCGTAAGCAGGATCAGCAGCGCGACCAACGCAAAACCCGCCGAGCCGATGATTCCGACCGGCATCGGGCCAAGCAGCGGATTCGGCTTGTCCTGCGCGAAGAAGATCGCCAGCCCGGCGATGCCGTTGAGCGCCGCGTGCCCGATCACCGCTGGCCATACGCTCTGGCTGCGGAGTGCCGTCCAGCCCAGGAATATCCCGACGACCAGTGTGAACCAGCACATCATCAGCACACCGGTCCAGGGCGCGCCGGGATAGTCGAGCCCGTAGTTATGCCCCATGGCGATCACCGGCCAGTGCCACAGGCCCCAGATCGCGCCCATCAGCAGCAGCGCACGGCGCGGCCCAAGCGGCATCAGGCGCGGCTGGAGGTATGCCCGCCAGCCCAGCTCTTCACCAAAGGTGAACAGGCTGTTGATCAGCGGCGCAATCAATATACCCTGCACGGCCTGAAGCAGGGCGATGGCCTCGACGGAGAGCGGCACGACCTGTCCGCTGGCCTGTGCGGACTGTTCGATCATTTCCCGCAGTGTGCCCAGCGTCGGGTCGAAATAAGCGGGGAAGAGCAGGAAGAAAACCGCACCGCCGGCCACGGTCATCAGGCCGGGGCCGAACCATGCCGCCAGCCAGTACGGCCACGCCCGGCGGAAGTTCAGCCGCAGGTACGGTTCGCGGAATCCTTCCCGCGTGATAAGCCGGGTAAGCAGGCTGGCGATAGCCGGGGCGAACATATACGGCCCGGCGACCAGCACGAAGGCGAGGGTCAGCCCGGTGGTTGGCTCGATGACCGGGCTGCCGGTGAGGCCACCCGTCAGGTAGACCACCAGCGCACTGCCCCAGGCGATGCCGCAGGCGAAGGCGAGGAAGATCAGAATGCGACGTATATCGATTACCGGGGCCATGATGCCGCTCCTTGTGGCCGACCTGTTACTCGATCAGTGTACAGCTATCCCGGATGGGTATCAAGAATGGGCCTGATCACCCATTCGTCTGGGTGACTTGATCTGGATCAAGTTGGGATACGGTTAACGCAGCTATACTGGTATGAAGTTGGCAGCGCTGTGGGGAATGCCTGCTTATCGACCTTTCTCCACCGGGAGAGTGTGTATGGCCGAGAACTCGCCTAAACCTCGCTTCAACCCTTCCTCGACCACTTTCTGGGGGTTCGCGATTGCCGCGATCCTGGGGGTGCTGCTGGGGGAGGGGGTCTTCACCTTCAACTATGCCAAAGGAACTTCATACTTCTCGGATGACCCGACATCGTGCGCGAACTGTCATGTCATGCGAGATCAATACCAGGCATGGCAGCACTCCAGCCATGCCCGTGTGGCGACCTGCAACACCTGCCACACCCCGCACGATATCGTCGGCAAGTACTTCGTCAAGGGGTTGAACGGCTTCAACCACAGCCGGGCCTTCACCCTTGGCAACTTCCCTGACCCGATCCGTATCACCGAGTTCAATGCGCGTGTCGCGCAGGCGAACTGCGTGGAATGCCACAGCGAAGTGGTGAGCATGATCGCCGGGCATGGGGATGACGAACGCCGCTGCACGGACTGCCACGGCAGCATCGGCCACCCGACCGACGACTGAGCAGGCTTGAGTATCTCCCAACCCGATTCCTGATCCTGTGACGAGGAGTGTGATCATGAAGGAACTGTTCGCAAAACCCTGGGTGCGCTACGGCTCGGTATTTCTGGTGGCGGTTGCGCTGACGGTTGGCGTCACGGCGCTGCTGCTCAACATCAACAAGCACCAGAACGAGGCACGTGAGTACCCGCTGCATCTTGTCGAGATTGGCGAGAACGAGATCGACCCGGAGGTCTGGGGCTATAACTTCCCGGTACACTACGACCGTTTCATGATGACCCAGACCGACTACGGGCAGACACCCTACGGCGGATCCGATCCGTACAGCCGGCTTGAACGCTACCCGGCGATGGTGCGGCTGTGGGCGGGCTACGCCTTCAGCAAGGCCCATAATGAGGAGCGCGGGCACTATTACGCGCAGGTCGATCAGGCGAATTCGCCTCGTGTTGAAATCGTCGATCAGCCTGGCGCCTGCCTGAACTGCCACGCCGCTGAAGCCCCGCTGCTGATCGCAGAAATGGGCTGGGAAGAATTCAACCATACGCCGTTCAACGACCTGGTTGATGATGTCCACACGGGTTCATCCTGCGCGGACTGCCACGACCCGAACACGATGGAACTGCGCCTCACTCGCCCGGCGCTGATTAACGCGCTCGAAGAGCAGGGCATCGACTGGACACAGGCCTCCCGGCAGGACATGCGTACCTACGTGTGCGCCCAGTGCCATGTCGAGTACTACTTTGCCGGGGAGAACAAGGTGCTGACCTTCCCGTGGGACAACGGGATGACGATCGACCAGATCGAATCGTACTACGAAGAGGTCGGGCATACCGACTGGACGCATGCCGAATCCGGCGCGCCGATGCTCAAGATGCAGCACCCGGAAACCGAGCTTTACAGCACGGGCGTACACGCCAGTTCCGGCGTAGCCTGCGCGGACTGCCACATGCCCTACATGCGTGAGGGCGGCATCAAGATCAGCGACCACTGGGTTCGCAGCCCGCTCACCAACCTGAGCAACGCCTGCCAGACCTGCCACAACATCCCCGAAGAGGAACTGCGCGCCCGCGTGACCGTGATCCAGGACCGCACCGCGGAACTGCTGCGCGCCAGTGAAGAAGCCCTGATCGACGCAATTGACGCGATTGTCGCGGCGAAGGAAGCAGGCGCGACGGATGAAGACCTCGCCGAGGCGCTCCAGCTTCACCGCTCGGCCTCGATGCGCTGGGACTTTATCTCCTCGGAGAACAGCACCGGCTTCCACAGCCCGCAGGAAGCCGCCCGCGTCCTCGCCGACTCGATCGACATGGCGCGTCAGGCCCAGATCATCGCCATCCAGGTGCAGGCCGAGATGAGCGCCACAAACGTGAGCGCCGCCCGGTAGGCCTGTCCGGCAGCTCTGCGTAACACGAAGCCCCGCTCGCAAAGCGGGGCTTTTTGATTCCAGTAGCCAGTAGCCAGTCTCCTGTGACGCCCACCGGCGGCTGTGCCGGTCACACGGCTTTGCTCCCTTCCCTCCTTGTGGGGGAAGGGCCGGGGATGGGGGTGGAAAAGCAGCGATTAGCAGTTAGCGATTAGCTATTAGCCAAAAACGCCGCCCGCACGGCTTTGCTCCCTTCCCTCCTTGTGGGGGAAGGGTCGGGGATGGGGGTGGAAAAGCAGCGGTTAGCAGTTAGCTATTAGCTATTAGCCAAAAACGACGGTCGCACGGCCTTTCTCCCTTCCCCCTTCGTGGGGGAAGGGCCGGGGATGAGGGGTCAGCGCAGCCCACGCTCGCTGAGCCAGTGCTCGATGATCCGCAGCGTCTGCTCCGGGGCGGACTGTGGGAAGAGGTGGCCCAG
>JADZAD010000023.1 GCA_020852775.1 Anaerolineae bacterium | reverse complement strand
GTCGCTGTCGCGGGTGATGGCGTATTCAAAATCGTAGCTCTTCGTACCAATGCGGGCAGTCCGCATGTAGACCTGCGCCGTGTCACCAAGCACGAGCGGTTGCCGGAAGTCGCATTCAGCCCGGGCAAGGATCGTGGCGAACGACCTCGCGTCACCGCGCCAGTCCAGGACGCTGCGGTAATACCACACCCGCGCTACTTCCATATAGCTGAAGTAGCGCGCATTGTTGACGTGCTGGAGCATGTCACAATCAGCATAACGCACTTCGACCGGGTGCGAGAAGCGGAATAAGGAGAGGTCAGGGTCTGGGTTCATCACTGATGCTCATCGGCTGCGAAATTTCGCTCATTTTATCACTATAAGCTATCCTATACACGTGATATGCGTACTGGACTGCTCAATCTGGTTACCGATATGCGGTCACGACTACGTTGCGGCATGTGTGCATATTGCCCTGCAAGGGGCAGAGCGTCGTCTGTATCAGCAGCCCGACTGCACAAAAGAATGTAACGCCGCCCCTTGCCATCCTGCATCCCCGGCATGATGGGGATGTGTGGTAGAATCAGCGTCGGAATTATGTCAACACACGGATTCACCCCTCTGCAGAGGAGCAATGTATGCCTTACGACGTCAACGCGCTGACCGCACAGCTTCAGACTGTCACGACGCGCAACTGGAAATCCCGGCAGGAGGCCGCCTACAGGCTCGGCAGGTCTGGTGAAACCGCGGCTGTCGCGCCACTTGCTCAGGCTCTTGCAACTGAGAAGGACATCTACGTCCGTATGGCTGCCGCGACGGCGCTGGGCAAGGTCGGAAACGCACAGGCGGTGCCCGCCTTGATTGCTGCGCTCACTGATCCATATTATCTGGTGCGCCAGAACGCGATGTGGGCGCTTGGTGAGATCGGGGCCGGGGCGCAGGCAGCGATCCCCGCGCTGACTGATATGACAACCAGCACTGTCCGCTACGATCAGGCTGAACTGACCGTCGCGGAGATTGCGAAGCTGGTGATTGCGCGGATTGAGGCGGCTGTCACCGCGCAGGCAGCGGCGCAGATAGCGGCGCAGGCAGCGGCACAGACTGCTGTGAGTGCCCCCGCTGAACCAGCTTCCGCGAGTGATGCAGCCGCGCCTGCGACCGCTACTGCATCTGTCCCGGCAGGGGCCGCCTCCGCAGCGGTGGGCGTCGGGGAGCAGGGCTCGTTTGTGGAGCGGATGCGTGCGCGCGCAAAGGCGGCTCGTGATGCCGCCCGCGCCGCGATGTCGAGTTAGCCACGCGATCGCTCGAATCACCTGAATACGGTTAAACGAACGGCTGTGGCAGCCCACCACAGCCGTTTAGTTTCGTTCAGAATAGCGGGTGCGTATTGCCGGAGTCTCTGTTGTTCGTTACTATCTGCTTCAAGAACTTATGAAAGCATGAGGATAGAATTGATGGAATCTGAGATGTCCACCCCTGCTGAAGAAAAGCCTTCAGCCCGGAAGGAATACGGGGACGATGTGATCGTGATCCCCAGGACACTGGCGGTTAACATCGGGGTTGCGGTGCTTTTCTTCGCGCTGGGCGCGGTGACGGCAGGCATCCTCTGGCCGCGCCTGTTCCCCCAGCCCACGGTGGCGGCTGCTCCTGCCGCTGCCCCACAGGAGCCTCAACTCCCTGCCCGTATCGACAATGTCAATGTGGATGATGACCCGGCCTTCGGGCCGGAAGATGCCCCGGTCACCATCGTTGAGTTCAGCGACTACCAGTGCCCGTACTGCAAGCGCTACAAAGACCAGACCTATGCGGCGCTGCGTGAACAGTACGGTGACAATATCCGCTACGTTTTCCGTGACTTCCCGCTGACCAGTATTCACCCGGATGCGTTCCTGGCAGCAGAAGCCGCCACCTGTGCGGGCGACCAGGGCAAGTACTGGGAGATGCACGACACGATCTTCGCCAACCAGATCGTCGGTATCGGCAAGGACGCGCTGATCGGTTTTGCGGGAGATCTCGACCTCGACGTTGATGCTTTTACCGAGTGCATCGAAAGCGGTAAATACACCGAAGAAGTGCAAAAAGACATGACAGAGGCGCAGTCATACGGAGTGACCGGGACGCCGAGCTTCTTCATCAACGGAGTCCGGCTCGTCGGGGCTCAGCCGCTGGAGACCTTCCAGGCGGTCATCGACGCGGAGCTTGAAAGTACCCAGTAAGCATTGCAGCATGTTCTGCATCGGGGGCAGCATCGCACTGCCCCCGTGTTGTTTGTTCTGTAAGACCGTCACCGGGGGCGTAGTCCATTGAAACGGGCAACCGGCTGGCTCAGTATTCTGATCCTCCTCGTGGTGACCGCAGGGCTTGCCGCGGTCTTTTTTGATCGTGCGCTTGACCGTAGCTACATCATCTATCGCTATGCGTGGAACATTGCGGCTGGGTATGGTGCGACGTATAACGCTGGAGAGAACCTGCTCAACGCGGCTGCTGCCCCGCTTTACGCGGCTTTCCTGGCGGGGGTACAGTCGGCGCTGTCAAGCCTTCTGCCACTGCAATCATTCATCTCTGCGGGGGTGGTGAACACTCTCAGCTTTCCGCTCATCAGCAACGCGATCGGTGTGATCAGCCTGGCTGGTGGAGCGATCTGCCTGTATGGGCTGCTGCGAGACGACGAAAATCCCCTTGCGGGCGGGCTTGCTGGTGCTGCCTACCTCATCTTTCCGCTGCTGTGGTTTACCCTCGGCCTGGAGACTGCTCTCTGGCTGGCTTTGTGTCTGTTTGCCGTCTGGCTGTATGTTACTGATCACGAGGCCAATGCTGCACTTGCCCTTGGGCTGGCGACGCTCGTCCGGCCTGAAGGACTGCTGCTGGCGCTGGTGTTGATCGCTCACGGTGCTTTCACAAGGCGTAGCTACTGGGTCTTCCCCCTGATTGTTTACTCTGCCTGTATCCTCCCCGGCGCGCTGTGGTTGCTGGCGCAGCACGGATCACTACCCGGGATCGGGCAGGCTGGCGCCCCCGCTGAGGCCGCTGGTTTCGGCGCAGTTGCCGCGTCTGTCGGATCCCTGTCGCTGTTGTGGGGAGTGCTTCTGCTGGTTGGGCTTACCGGGTTTGCGCGGCTGCGCTCACACAGTGCAGGGCTCATCCTCACAGCCTGGGCGCTGCTGCACCTGGTGATCTTCGCGATCCTGCGTCTGCCTTTCTATGCGTGGAACATCGCACCTGCTGTGCCGGCTCTTGCTGCGCTGGTCGTGCTTGGCGTGCAATGGATCGTGGCGCACTTCGACGAGCCCCTGACTCGCCAGATCGGCTGGGGTGTGGCGGGGTTGCTGCTGGCTGGTTCTGCCGGGGAACTGGTTTTCACCGTCATGACAACCTCTCCCACGGCTGGGACACCCTGGCAGACGAACATGCCACAGCTTGCCCGTGCGGAGTATCTGCAGGCCGGGCTGTGGATAGAGGCTAACACCCCTGCCGGGGCGCGGATCGGCGCGGGGCAGTCTGGGGCGCTTGGTTACACGGCCCGCAGGCCACTGGTAGATTACACCGGGGTGCTTGCGCCTGCCCTCGCGCCCGCGTATGCACGCCACGATGGACGCTGGTGGCTGCACGAGGCCCCACCGGACTACCTTGTCCTCACCACCGCGGAGTATGCCTCGCTTAACGGATACGAAGCAGCCGCCGACCCGTGGTTCAACGCGGTCTTCAACGAGGTGGCGCGGATCGATCCAGCGGGCCCGGGCGGTGAGACGGTCATCATCTTCAGGCGTGTGCAGGAACTGATCCCCCTCCAGGATGTGCTTGTCGGGGTCGAACAGTACTCAAACGGCCTTTCCGTGAGCAGCATCGCTACGGACTTCCCGCTTAGTCCGATCACTTTCAGCGGCACCGGGCGGATCAGGCTGCGCTGGCTGCTGGACAGGCCGATCCCCGCGCCCCTCTATGTGAGCATCCGTATTCAGGGCCGTGGAGAATCGGGGGCACTTGCCGGGATGTCCGGCTACACTATCGACTTCCCACGCTGGCCGACCAACCAGTTCATCACAACCTACCACACCATTGACGTCTTCCCTAACCTTCCGCCGGGAGTGTATGACATCGAGGTCGGCATCGGCC
>JADZAD010000022.1 GCA_020852775.1 Anaerolineae bacterium | reverse complement strand
CCTTCAACGCCAGCGTCTTCGTGATCGCCGCCGTCAGTGTCGTCTTCCCATGGTCGATGTGCCCAATCGTCCCTACGTTTACGTGCGGCTTCTCACGCTGAAATGTTTCCTTACCCATTCTTCGCTACCTCCGCCGGCTCTGCATGTCCGGCTCAAGTTAATCTCTACCCGATCGGGCTGAAATCAGACGTTCTCGCCCTTCAGAATCTTGTCCGCGATGGAGTTCGGCAGCGCCTCGTAGCGGTCAAACTCCATCGTGAAGTTCGCGCGTCCCTGAGACATGCTGCGCAGGTCGGTCATATAACCGAACATTTCCGACAGTGGGACTTTCGCGTTGATGATCTGGCCTCCGGCATTAGCCGTCAGCGCCTCGATCTGCCCGCGACGTGCTGCCAGGCTCCCCTGAACCGCACCCAGATATTCATCCGGAGTCACAGCTTCGACTTTCATCAGCGGCTCAAGCAGGACAGGCTTTGCCTTACGCATCGCCTCCTTGAAGGCCATGCTCCCCGCGACACGGAAGGCCATGTCCGAGGAGTCCACTTCGTGGGTGGCCCCATCAACCAGACGCACCTTCACGTCCACCACCGGGTAACCGGCGAGAACACCGCTCTGCAGTGCGTCTTCGATACCCATAGCCACCGACTTGATGAACTCACGCGGGATCGCCCCACCGGTGACTTTGTCCTCGAAGACATAGCCTGCGCCCGGCCCGGAGGGTTCGACCTCAATCTCTACGCGGGCGTACTGGCCGCTGCCACCGGTCTGCTTCTTGTGGGTGTAGTCCACCACTGCCGGGAGTGTGATAGTCTCGCGGTAGGAAACACGCGGGCGGCCCACCGTGCAGCCTACTTTGAACTCGCGCTTCATACGATCGACGATGATCTCAAGGTGCAGTTCGCCCATACCAGAGATGATCGTCTGGCCGGTCTGGTCATCAACATGCACCCGGAAGGTTGGGTCCTCTTCCGCCAGCTTCTGCAGCGCATCGACCATCTTATCCTGGTCGGCCTGTGTATTCGGCTCAACCGCAACCTGGATCACCGGCTCAGGGAAGCTGATGCTTTCAAGATTGATTGGCTTGTCCGGGTCGCAGAGGGTGTCTCCGGTGAAGGTACCCTTCAGGCCGAGGATCGCGCCGATGTCGCCAGCGCCGATGGATTCGATATCCTCACGGCGGTTTGCGTACATTCTTACCATGCGACCGATGCGTTCACGCTGGCCTTTCGTGGTATTCAGTACGCTGCTACCGGACTTCATCACACCAGAGTAGACACGGAAGTACGCGAGACGACCGACAAACGGGTCAGTGACGATCTTGAAGACCAGCGCACTGAGCGGTTCATCTTCAGACGCGGCACGGGTCTCCGGTTGCTCAGAGCCAGGATTCATGCCGTTGACTGCCGGGATATCCAGCGGAGACGGAAGGTAATCGATCACCGCGTCAAGCAACGGCTGGATACCTTTATTCTTCAACGCCGAACCGCACATAACTGGCTGGAGCTTACCGGTAACTGTGGCTGCGCGCAGCGCTGCTTTCAGTTCCGCTACAGTCAGTTCCTGCCCTTCGAGAAATTTCTCGATCAGCACGTCATCAGTTTCCGCGATCAGTTCAACCATCTTCTCGCGGGCTTCTTCGGCTTCTGGCCGGAGTTCAGCAGGAACGTCCTGGTAGACCGGTTCAGACCCAAGCTGGTCAGCCCAGGTAATCGCCCGCATTTCCATCAGGTCAATTACACCCTTGAAGCCACTTTCGAGGCCCCAGGGGATCTGGATCACCACGGGGCTCGCCCCAAGACGGTCAATGATCATCTGGTGAGCGCGCCAGAAGTTGGCGCCGGTGCGATCGAGCTTATTGATAAAGCAAATCCGCGGAACACCGTAGCGATCCGCCTGGCGCCACACCGTCTCAGACTGGGGCTCAACGCCGGCAACCCCATCGAAAACCACCACGCCACCATCGAGCACACGCAGGCTGCGCTGCACCTCAGCGGTGAAGTCGATGTGCCCAGGCGTATCGATCACGTTGACCTGGTGCCCCTGCCACTCACAGGTGGTTGCAGCAGAGGTGATCGTGATGCCACGCTCGCGCTCCTGCTCCATCCAGTCCATCGTGGCGGTACCATCATGCACCTCACCGAGCCGATAGGTCAGGCCGGTGTAGTAGAGAACTCGCTCCGTCGTGGTTGTCTTACCAGCGTCGATGTGCGCGATAATACCGATATTTCTGACTTTGTCTAACGATTGTTTTCTTGCCATTCCCTCAGTTCCTGCTCTCTCCCCTGCCCCCGAACCGGCTTCGCCTAGAAGCGATAGTGCGCGAAGGTCCGGTTGGCTTCCGCCATACGGTGGGTGTCTTCCTTCTTCTTTACTGCTGATCCCTGGCCCTGTGAAGCATCCATCAGTTCGTTTGCCAGCTTGCTCGCCATTCCCCGGCCACCGCGAGAGCTTGCCGCCTGCAGGAGCCAGCGCATTGCCAGCGAGTTTGAACGGTAAGGATCGACTTCAACGGGCACCTGATAGGTGGAACCACCCACACGGCGCGCCTTGACTTCGATCTTGGGCTGCACATTGCGCAAGGCCTGTTCAAAGACTTCAACGGGGTTGCGCTTGGCCCGCTCTTCCACCAGGCCGAGGGCTTCGTACACCACACCGGCAGCAGTGCTCTTCTTGCCATCCCGCATCACGCGGTTAATGAACATCGCCAGATGAACGTTGTTGTACTTCGGATCAGGTTCAACCTGGCGCTTGGGCGGGGTATACCGTCTTGGCATGAGTTTCTACTCCTATCGATTCTGCATCCAACAGCACGAGGGACCCGGCGCTACTTCTTGGCCTTGGCCTTCTTCGTGCCGTACTTGCTGCGCCCCTGTGCGCGCTTGTTGACGCCAGTCGCGTCCAGCGTCCCGCGGACGATGTGATAACGCACACCGGGAAGGTCCTTGACACGGCCGCCGCGGACGAGCACAACAGAGTGCTCCTGCAGGGTGTGCCCTTCGCCCGGGATGTACGCCGAGACCTCGATATTGTTCGAAAGGCGAACACGGGCGATCTTGCGGAGCGCCGAGTTCGGCTTCTTCGGGGTCATTGTACGTACCTGGGTGCACACGCCACGCTTCTGCGGCGCGCCCTTCGGCTGCTTGAGCCGGCGCTGCACGTAGGTGTTGAACGTGTACTGGAGCGCAGGCGCGGTACTCTTACGTGACTTGGACTTGCGCTTGTTCCGAACCAGCTGGTTGATTGTTGGCATAAGGTTCTCCAGGCTCACTACACAATCTGTTGGTTACTGAAAGTCTACGGGCATGAAAAACGGGCGCTTGAGCCAACCTGTTCGCCCGTTCTCAGGCAATCGTGAAGGTCATTCACGGCAAATGCGAATGACCTTCACGAGTATTTGCTATCCGGTTCAGCAGGAGCGGCTTATCTGTGTAAGCATGCTGCCGAGTGGAGTGGCTGGTCTTTCAGTGTCAGGTAGTTTACCCACGCAGACGCGGGTTGTCAACCTGCTTCATCCTAAAGCTCAATATCGTCCAGGTCGTCCAGTTCATCGACCTCTACGCTCTCCACCGCCGGGCGAATGTCACCCAGTGGCGGTAGATCGACCTTCTGAGAAGCGGTGAAGCCAAGCAACCCGGTTTCAAGCTTGGGCTGGCGTGTCTTCTCCTCTTCCTTGCCAAAGCGAATGATCTCATTTGAATCCGTGATTGCTTCCACGGCCAGGCCGAGGCTCTGGAGTTCCTTGACCAGCACCCGGAAGCTGGCCGGGATACCTGGCTCCTCGATCGCCTCACCCTTCACGATCGCCTCATAGGTCTTGACGCGCCCCTGAACATCGTCGCTCTTGATCGTCAGCATTTCCTGGAGTGTATGCGCCGCCCCATAGGCCTCGAGCGCCCATACTTCCATTTCGCCGAAGCGCTGGCCACCGAACTGCGCCTTTCCGCCCAGCGGCTGCTGTGTTACAAGCGAGTATGGGCCAGTCGAGCGCGCATGGACCTTGTCCTCGACCAGGTGCGAGAGCTTCAGCATGTGGATCACGCCCACCGTCACCGGACGTTCAAATCGTTCGCCCGTCCGGCCATCATAGAGAATCTGCTTCCCAAAGATGGGCACGGGGTTGTTGCTGTCATACTCAATGCTGAGTGCCTGTGCCTTGAGTTCCTCAATGGAAGCTCCAACCGGGGCCTCAGCGCCGCAGGCCGCCAGCCACATCCGCAGACAGGCATCAATAGTCATCAGGTCAGCGGTATCACGATCCTGCTGCAGCCGGGTATCACCTTCATAGATCAGCATCACGTCAGGATCATACCCCTGCTCGCGCAGCCACTCAGCCAGTACCGCGCGGCGTGCATACAGTTCATCCATTGCCAGCCGCTCACGGTCATAGGCCGGGTTCTCCCCGATCCAGGCCTGGATATAGTATGCGCGTGCTTCCACATCGTCCTGCAGGCTGTCCGGATCGTAGCCATATTCCTTGAGCCACGCCCAGGCCCGTCCGGTCGCTTCATGCCATGCCCGGTCGATTAGCCAGGCGCGGGCAAGTTCAGCCTCGATCTGAGTTTCCTTGGCACCATCGAATACCGGGGTAACCGCACGGAATCCCAGACGGCTTGCCGCCCAGCCCAGATGTGTTTCGAGCACCTGTCCGATATTCATACGACCGGGGACGCCCAGCGGGTTCAGGATGATGTCCACCGAGCGCCCATCCTCAAGGTAAGGCATGTCCTCGATCGGGATCACCTTCGAGATGACACCCTTGTTACCGTGGCGCCCGGCCATTTTATCGCCCTCGGTCAGCTTGCGGCGCTGCGCCACGCTGACACGAACCATCTGCTCGACCCCGGCGGGCAGGTCACGGTGCTCTTCGCGGTTGAAGATACGGATATCTACAACCTTGCCCTTCTCACCATGTGGCAGGCGCAGCGAACTGTCCTTAACCTCGCGCGCCATTTCGCCAAAGATCGCTCGCAGCAGCTTCTCTTCCGGGCTGAGTTCCTTCTCACCCTTCGGCGTGATCTTCCCTACCAGAATGTCATTCGGACCAACATCCGCCCCGATACGCACAATACCCACTTCGTCCAGGTCCTTCAGGGCCTCATCACCGACATTCGGGATATCCGGGGTGATTTCTTCCGGGCCCAGTTTGGTATCGCGCGCTTCAATCTCGTGCTTTTCGATATGGATGCTGGTGAACTTGTCATCACGCACAAGCTGCTCAGAGATCAGGACGGCGTCCTCGTAGTTGCCACCATCCCAACTGATGAAGGCACACACCACGTCATGGCCCAGCGCCAGTTCCCCGTTCACTGTAGAGGAACTGTCCGCGATGATGTCGCCACGGCGCACGATCTGTCCACGGCGCACCGTCGGCTGCTGGTCAATGCAGGTGCTCTGGTTAGACCGCTGGTACTTACGCAGGCGATAGACCCGTTCTGCGCCGTTGGTCAGCCGCATCACAACACGATCACCGGTAACGCTCAGCACCTCACCGTCTTCATCTGCGATGATCACCTGGCCGCTGTCACGCGCCGCCTGCACCTCCATACCGGTGCTGACCACTGGCACGTCCGGGCGCAGCAGCGGAACTGCCTGGCGCTGCATGTTTGAGCCCATCAGGGCGCGGTTAGCGTCGTCATGCTCAAGGAACGGGATCAGAGCGGCACTAATGCCGACGATCTGGCGTGGTGCGACGTCGATATAGTCCACACGAGCGGCGAGGCCGAACTGGAATCGCTGATTGCGGCGCACCGAAATGCGCTCTTCACTTATGTTGCCATACTGGTCAAGCAGTGCGTTCGCCTGCGCGATGACGTACTGGTCTTCCTGATCAGCGGAGAGATACTCGATATCTTCCGTAACAAACGGGATGACGCTGATCGTCTCAGCGTCCACCTTCGCCAGCTTCCTGGCGAGCGCCGGGTCGATCAGCGTACCTTTTGCAGCAATAGTCTTGCCGCCAGAAACCACGTCCTCATTCAGGATGCGGTTGACGAGCAGTGCGCTCTTAGGTGCGACCCGGTTCAGCACGCGGCGATAAGGCGTTTCGATGAAGCCGTATTCATTTACCTTGGCATATGAGGCGAGGCGTCCGATCAGGCCGATATTCGGGCCTTCCGGTGTCTCGATCGGGCAGATACGGCCATAGTGGCTGTGATGCACGTCGCGCACGTCGAAACCTGCGCGCTCACGGCGCAGACCGCCCGGGCCGAGCGCCGATAAGGTGCGCTTGTGCGTCAGTTCCGCCAGCGGGTTGGTCTGATCCATGAACTGCGACAACTGCGATGAGCCGAAGAACTCGCGAATGGCAGCGACCACCGGGCGGATGTTGATCAGCGTGACCGGGGTCAGGCCCTCGTTCTCGCGGATTGACATGTGCTCACGGATGACGCGCTCAGTACGGCGCAGGCCAACACGCAGCTTGTTCTGGATCAATTCGCCCACAGTCTTGACGCGGCGGTTGCCGAGGTGGTCGATGTCATCCGGTGCAATCTTGCCGTTGTTGATCTGGATCATGCGTGCCAGCACCCGGATGATGTCGAGCTTGGTGATGGTGCGATGTGTCCGGCGAATCTCAGTATCGAGGTTCAGCCGCTGGTTGAGCTTGTAACGCCCTACCCGCTCGAGATCATAGCGGCGGCGGTCGAAGAGCTGGCTTTCCAGGTATTCACGCGCATTGTCGAGTGTCGGCGGATCGCCGGGACGCATGCGCTTGTAGAATTCGATCAGTGCGGCTTCGGCCACCGTCTGGCTGCCTTTCGGCTGCCAGACAGGCTCCTGCTTCAGCGTACCTTCAATGAAATGATGATCGGGGTTCGTATCGATCTCGGTGAAGAGCTGCAGAATTTCCTCCGCGCTCCCTTCACGCAGGGGCGAGAGATCGCCCGTACCGTCATCGACGGCAGCCAGTGCGCGCAGCAGGATTGTGACCGGGATAGTACGCTTACGGTTGAACTTAATCGTCAGGTAATCACTGCGCCTGGTCTCGAATTCCATCCATGCGCCACGATCCGGGATCAGCTTCGCAGCGGCCAGGTTACGCCCGGTTGTCGGGTCCTTGTCCGCGTCAAAATACACACCTGGCGAGCGGATAAGCTGGCTTACCACGACACGCTCTGTACCATTGATAATGAAGGTACCGTTTTCCGTCATCAGCGGGAAGTCACCCAGGAAGATATCAGAGGTTATCACCTCGCCTGTCTGGGTATTCAGCAGCGCGACCTTGGCATACAGAGGCGACGCGAAGGTCAGATCGCGTTCGAGGCACTCATCCTGGTTGTACTTCGGCTCTTCGAACCAGTAACGCAGGTCGAACTGACGCGACTCTTCGGTATCACTGGGAAAGAAGAGCTTGATCGTCCCATTGAAGCTCTCAATCGGGGTGATCTCATCAAACAACTCACCGAGTCCTTCGTCTTTGAACCAGCGGAAGGACTCCAACTGCACCTCAATCAAGGTGGGGAGGGTATGTACGTCTGTGATCCTCGCGTAGGACTTCCGACCCAGAACCGTTGTCATTAAACCCACTCCTCAAAGAAAGTTATGGCCGGGGCGTCCGGTCAGGTTGCCTCGGCCTCAGCACTTTCATCCGGCGGCGAAAGTGCCAGAGACAACACAAAACAAGGCTCCCTGAAATCGGACCTTGTTTGTGACGCTGGTTGTAGAACTATTGCTGTCAGTATGGCGCAAGTATGTCCGCCTGAACGCAGTGAACGAAGAGTATATCACAGCGCAGGAGAGTCAGTCAACGAATTGCTCAAGCGTTGACGCCACCAGCAGTGAAGTGATACACAAAAAAATCACAGGGCGTGTTTGTCGCGCCCTGTGAAACAGTGGAGATGGCGGCGTCGAAGCCGCGTCCGAAAAGTTGGATCCCCCGCGTCTACAAGCATAGCCGATCTATTGGATTCGCCTCTTCTAACGCCGACCGGCGGGCTCAGAAGAGACTAGCTGCCTGTTTTCTTAGACGACATCCGGCTGCACAACATCGCCGCACCCTGGGCCTTTGTTTCGCCTATTGCTGCTCCGACCCGGGAGGGAGCAGATAGACGCTATCTCACTCTGGAGATAGTGCTTTGCTACACCGTACTAGGCGGCGTAAGCGAAAGCAGGAGTCTGCTTGTTGGCAGTTATTGGTTGCACCTTTTTACGAGGTGATGCGCCTCGGCTTGCGGCAGGTTCACTCCCCTCCCCGTCGAATCCAATTCATCCCCGTTGAGTTAAAGTATAGAACATCCTGTCGAGTTTGTCGAATCGTGCTTCCGGGCTCATGGCCGATGCACCCGCTCAGTCGGCTGTGGGCGTCGGT